>CBEVZO010000588.1:0-3230 GCA_965554365.1 uncultured Anaerolineae bacterium | reverse complement strand
TTTGCATATAACACCCGACGGCGCTCGGATGATCGAGCAGCAGCGCGTCGGAGCGCACACCGCGCAGCACCCACAACACGATCACGTCACCCACCGCGCCCGTGATCATCGCCGCGCCGATCAGCATCCAAAAGCCGCTGCCCGCCAGCAACGCAATGATCGCCGGGACGACGCCCGTCACGATCCCTGGCATCGCGGTTCCCAGACGGTACGCGCGCGCGGACACGGGGGCGTCGATGTGCGCGTAGGGGGCCAGCGATTTCCACTTCATGCCGAACGAGACATGCTTCCACGCCAACCTGCCCGCGATGACCCACGTCAGCGCATGGATCACCTCGTGCGCGATGATCAACACACACAGGATCACGAGCATCAGCGCAATCGACACACCGTGCGACCAGGGCGTTGTGACCAACCGCGTCCACCCGTAGAGCCGCAGAAACGGCAGCAGCGATCCGATCAGGATAAACAGCCCGACAATATTCGCGGGGCGCATGATCTTGTCCACCGGGATCGACACATCGCGGTAGCCGGGCGGCGGGTCATGATCAACGGAATCGGGAGTGTGGTGGCCGGTCATGGGTACAGTTCCTCGCGTACTCGGATACGTGCATTGTAGTGCAAGCGGGCGGAGAGGGGAATTCGGGGCGCGTATCGGACTCACGCCCCGGTAAATGCTAGCCCGCGAGGATGAGGCGCAGATACCGCACCAACGCCTCCGGCGGCGTGCCAAAGGGGACTACCGCGCGCAGATCGCCCTCCGGCCCGACGATGAACGACGACGCGGTCAGGCGCGATACACGCGCTCAGTCGTCCATAGGTACAATCGTCACGCTGACCGGCGCAGAACGCACCAGCTTGAACGTTGTGCCGGGAGTACACGTTGTGCCGCTGTAGAAATACGCATCGCCGTAGACTTCGGTGTGCAGGCGCACCGTCCCCGGCGCAAGCGCACGCAGCACAAAATCACCTATGCCGAGACTGCTGCCAGTGGACTCCGGCAACACCTCAACCAGCGGCACTACTGCCCGCACTTCGAAATCCGGCACAGTCGCGATCCGGTATTCAACGTACAGCCGCGTTTCTGCAAGCCCCGCAAAGCCTGATGCTCTGCTATGCACTGTGAATGTATCGCCCACAGTAACGGTATCCATATCCGCGCTGGCATTGACTTCGTATACAATTTCGGGACAGACGGTAGGGGGCGGCACAGAGGCAGTTTCTTCCGGGGATAATGCAGCAGTTGATGGTGGGGTGTTAAACATACTCGCGAGCAAGAAACCGAAAATCACCGCACAGACGAGCGCTAACATAGTACACGCGGCAGAACAGGATCGTGAACCCATGATACGCCACTCCATACGCTAACGAACTTGCGTGCAGCCACCATAGCGCATCTGATGCGGGGAGTCAACGCGTGGAGTGTAAACCCAACCTCACCCCCCGGCCCCCTCTCCCGTCAAGCCGGAGAGGGGGAGCAAACCGCCACTCAATTGTGCGCGCGGAGGGGCGCTGCTCTGCCGCGCCCAGAACGGCCTCCCCCCCCTCGGTCCCCCCTCTCCATCCGAGGCGGTTCAATCTCGCTGGCGCTCGACAGAACCTATGGAGAGGGGGGAAGGTGCGCTACACACACCGGACTCCCCCCTTACTCCATCTCGGATAGTGCTTGCTTTTGGCAGAGCTAGCCGTTGCCGTGTTTAGCATACGCGTGTTACAGCGCCGTGAACGCGTCCTCCGCCTGGACAACCAGCGCCTCAATCTCGCGCAGCCCGCCGTGCCAGAAATCCGGATCGGCGAGGTCCACGCCCAGCGGATCGAGCGCCTGCTGCGGCCACAGCGATCCGCCTGCGCGCAGCAGGCCCAGGAACGGCTCGACAAACGTGTCGCCCAGCACGCGGAAGCGCGCGAAGAGTGCCTGCGTCAACAGTTCGCAAAACGCATACGCGTACACATAGCCCGGCTCCCACATGAAGTGCGGGACCGCCCAGCCGTTACGGTTCTCTGGCAGCACGGTGATCGCATCGCCCGCCAACTCGCTGTACACCTCGCCATACAGATCAGCCAACTGCACGCTGGAAAGCTCACCCTGCTCGCGGCGCGCCGTGTGCATCGCGTGTTCAAAGCGATTGAACATGATCTGCGTGAACACCGTACCCAGGCTGCGTTCTAACTTGCGCATCAGCAGTGCAAGCCGTGTTTCGGGTTCGGTGGCGTGGGCGACCAGATCGTTCATGACCAGCGTCTCGCCAAACACGGACCCCGTCTCGGCAATCGTCAGCGGCATCATGTACTGCAACTGTCCACGTTCGCGCGCCAGATAGAAGTGG
Organism: uncultured Anaerolineae bacterium; assembly: GCA_965554365.1. Taxonomy (GTDB): domain Bacteria; phylum Chloroflexota; class Anaerolineae; order Aggregatilineales; family Aggregatilineaceae; genus CAYRNY01. The sequence goes on along the minus strand of CBEVZO010000588.1, from coordinate 903 downwards.
ATGCCGTGCCCTAGCTCGTGCGCCAGTGTCGCCACGTTGCGCGCCGTGCCGGTGAAATTCATGAACACATACGGGTGCGCAGACGGCACCACCGGAGCGCAATACGCACCGTCGGGCTTGTTGGGTGCGGGGGCCGCGTCGATCCAGTTGCGCGTGAAGAATAGCTCCGCTGTTGCGCCAAAGTCGGTGTTGAAGCGCCCGAACGAGTCCAACACCATCGCGCGCGCCTGTTCCCAGGTGTAATGCTGTGTGGCGTCGCTGATCGGGGCGAAGAAATCGTAGCTGTAGAACTCGTCGTAGCCCAGAATCTTGCGCTTGAGCGTGTACACACGATGTGCAATGTCGTAACGCGAGCGCACCGCTTCGACCAACGCATCCACCGCTGCGTCGCTGACCTCGTTATCCTGGTTGCGGCTCGAAACCCACGTCGGATAGCCGCGCAGCCTATCATCGGCAGCCTTGTCCGCGCAGACGATGTTGTAGATAGTCGTCAACGCGTGTTCGTTCTCTTTGAATCCGACGCTTATAGACTCGAACGCACGGCGGCGCAGATCGCGATCCGGCGAGAAAAACTTCGCGCGTATCTGAGCGGTGTTTAACGTTTCGCCGTCCAGATCATACCGCGTGCGGGCCTGGACCTCGTCCATATAGCGCACCCACGCGCCACGCCCCGTGACGCCCTTCGCGTTGATCAAGCGTTCTTCCGCCTCGCTGAGCGCGTGCGGTTTGTGCAACCGCTTGACCTCCAACCAGTGCCGGAAATCGGCGAGCGCCGGATCATCCAGCAGGGCGGCGGCATGAACGTCGGACGCGTTGATCCATTCCAACTCGAAGAAGATCAACCCCTGCTGCAACTGCGCTTTGCACTCGGTGATCTTCCCTTTGAGAGCGCCAAATATGGCA
>CBEVZO010000587.1:0-3231 GCA_965554365.1 uncultured Anaerolineae bacterium | reverse complement strand
GTTGTTGAGACGATCTTTCTAATGAGTTCAGTCTGGAGTAATGGGTATGTCGAATCGTGATCCTCAAGGCTGCCCGCGCGCACGCCGCGTTTGAGGGCCGTCAGGCGATCACCGACCGCGATATTCTGCTGGCTGCCGAACTCGCGCTTCCGCACCGCCTCAAGCGCGGGCCGTTCAGCGAATCCACACTCTACGATGGTGAACTTGAGGAGCGCATGGAGGAGATCGGCGATCAATACGAGGAACATGCCGATCTACGCGAGGATGCGACACAGCTTGACGAGGCCAACCTCGAAAACAGCTCGCCGGACTCCGGCCAGTCGGAAAAAAAAGTAAGACGCTGACCGATTCCGACGGTCAGCCAGAATCCGACAAGCAAGAGGCTCCGACAGAGCCGTACCAACAGGATATTTTCAACCAGCCGCACGAGGCCAAGTGGTGGGATGGGGGCGATCAGGTCAACACTGGTCCCGAATTCGCGCCGCGCAGCCTCAACACGCCGCTGGACAAGATCACGCGCAAGGTACGCGGTCGCCGCAGCCGCACGCGCACCGACCGTAAAACCGGGCGCTATATCCAGGCCCGCCCTGCCCGCGATCACGACACCGACATCGCGTTCGACGCCACCCTGCGCGCCGCCGCCCCCCACCAACTGGATCGCGAAGCTGAACGCGATGCCAATGATGTCGCGTATGCCATTCGCCGCACTGATTTGCAGCGTAAGGTCCGCGTGCGCAAAGCCGCGAACCTGATTCTGTTCGTGGTGGATGCCAGTTGGAGCATGGCCGTCGCGGAGCGCATGAACGCCACCAAAGGCGCGATCATGTCGCTGCTGACGGACGCCTACCAGCGCCGTGACCGCGTGGGCTTGGTCGTGTTCCAGAAGGATCGCGCGCATCTGGTGTTGCAACCAACGAACTCGGTGACACTGGCGAAAAAGGCGCTGGTGGATATTCCCGTCGGCGGCAAAACACCACTCTCGGCGGGGCTGTATGTGGCGCATCAAGTGTTTCAACGCGAGCATATCAGTCACCCGGACGTGATGCCGCTGATGATTTTGCTCACGGACGGCGCGGGCAATGTCTCGATGGGGTCGAATCCGCCACAGGAAGAAGCGCATCATATCGCGGGCCAGATCAAAGAAGCCGGTGTGCGCAGCATTACGATCAACATGGAACACGCCGCCTTCGATCAGGGCCTCGCGCAGCGCCTCGCGGATTGCCTGGACGGGCCGTGCTACACGTTGGCGGAACTCAAGGCGTCCGTGCTGTACGACACCATCCGCGCGGAGTTGGAGTTGTAGCGGACACAACTTTCCCAATAACGAAACACGCCCGATCACATGATCGGGCGTTTGTGTTTGTGCGGCGGCGTGCTTACACCACGTCTAACGGACCCGTGATCGCTTCTAGCGCCGCGTCAATCTTGTGTACCTGCTCAACAGGGATATCCACACGAAAACGCAGAATCGTGTAGGAGCGATTGAACGGGTCCGCAAACTTGTAACACCCTTTGCGCGGTCTGACTAACAAACCGTCCTTGACCATCCGACTTAACTCTTTGCTGATATCGATCTCCTGCCCAGTCAGAGTGTGCAGCAGGTCGACGATGTCGCCGACATCAATGCCACGCCCCCCCGTCCGCGCAATGGTATACTGCACCAGGCGCACATATTTTTTCTGTCTGGGTCCGCCTTCATACGCCTGTTTGACACTGTCAGGGATGTCATCGAGTGTTTGCTCAATGGCAGCTTCCATATCGCTGACACGCAGTGTCCAATCGGTGCGCCGTTTCTGCTCGACCTGTGCTTTGTAGGCGTTCACCAAACCCTCACACAACCAGTGTGTAAAAAACGGATAATTGGCGGAATAATACACAATTTGGTCGATCAACGGCGGCTCATACTGGAACCTGAGCGCACCAAATCCAGTGGTGGCGATAGCGCGAATCTGGTCGTCAGTCAAGCGCGGCACAGCAATAGACCCCACCAAGTTACGCACAGCCGCACCGTTCGCGTCGATCAACTTTTCAATGTTCTCCGCTACACCCACCAACATCAACGTTGCTTCTGCCTCCGCGTCCGAGAGATTCTTGATGAGTGCGGCGAAATCCTCGCGCGTTTTTTCGTCCTTAACGCAATCAAAATCATCAAGAATGATCAGCACCCGGTGATCAATCAAACGCTGCGCCACTTCGCTGGGCGTCAGTTGCTGTTGAAAAAGGGTTTCCTCAGTCTCAATCGTTTCCTTTTCACACTCCTTATTGGCGTGGGCGACCTTCAAATCCAACCCCGCCTCTGTAGCGTTCAATTCACCCGTTTGGCGGAGCTTCTTTTGTTTGTCTTCCCCAAGATCGCACAGCACAGCACCCATCATCGCTTCAAAGTTCATATCGGCGTTGAAACTGCGGTAAATGACACGATAATCTTCGATTTTTCCAGCAGCGATCTTCACCAGCGATGTCTTGCCCACACCGCTTTCGCCGTAAACCACCATATGCGCGCCGTCGCGGTTGAGTGCCCGGTCGATGCGCGCGAGCAATTTTTTGCGCCCCTGCAAATACGCCATCTGGCGCACCGGCGCAGCGGGCGTGAACACCTTGTTCAGATTCTTGAGTTGATTCTCCACGCTCAAATGACGCGCCCGCCTGCCAGCAGACGCGCGTACGCCGCCTCCCCCATTACCTGCTGCCGAATCATTCGACGCGGAGCCACCTCCCGGCAAACCTCCCTGCTGCTTGTCCCAAACTTTTTTAAACTGTGGCATGATACGCCCCCGATCCCATCAATCGATGCATACCAACTCCCGCTTCCACCCCTGCTAGCTTATCACAAACCAACCAAAAACCAACAATGCCGAAATGACTATTGTGCCCATGCCAGATATAATGTCCCGTTGCATCGGATTGTCATCTCTCACTTTTTAGGACGTAGCACCCTTATGTCGCCTGTCAAACACTCTGTTCCCACATCCCAATGGCCCGGCATTTTACTGGTGGTAGTGGGCGCGTTTTGCTTCAGCCTCGCGATTCCCTTCACGCGCTGGACCGCAGGGCTGAATACCTCCACCATTGCATTTTTCCGCGCGCTGTTTGGCTTCCTGTTTCTGGCGCTGCTGGTGATCCGTTGGCGTGAACCGGTGCAGTTTGCGCAGTACCGCGACGTGATGCCGCGCCTTGTGCTGCTTGGTGTGGTGGTCAGCTTGACGGTGCTGCAATACACCTACGCCGTCC
>CBEVZO010000586.1:0-3231 GCA_965554365.1 uncultured Anaerolineae bacterium | reverse complement strand
CCCGACATCATCGGGCGCGAATGGAACTACACACGCGGCTCGTATGCCTATCCCGACAACGGCATGGATGATGTGGAGTTTCTGCGGCTGTTGGCGGATGATCTTGCCGTTGATCTGAGCATCGATCAGGAGCATATGTACATCACGGGTTTCTCCAACGGTGGGTTTATGACGCAGCGTGTCGCCTACGAAGACCCCACCACCTGGGCGGGCTTCGCAGTGGTGGGCGCGACCCTGTTCCCCGATTTCATTGGGTGGTGCATAGGCCAGCCCGCGACGCCGATAATGATCATGCACGGGACTGAGGACACGAGCGTGCCCTGGGAGGGGCGGAAGGTCGGCGTCTCAGTGCAGTTTTACTCCGCGCCCGATACCACGTTGTTCTGGGTCAATCACAACGAGTGTTTGCCGGATGCGACCGATCTGACGGTGATCCCGATGGCGGAAGAAGATGCCACTACGCAAGTGTACATTTACAGCTTCGGCGGCTGCAAAAACGATACTGAGGTGTTGTTTTATGCCGTCGAGGGCGGCGGGCACAGTCTGCCGGGCACAGCCGGACGACTCGCTGATTCGGTGGCCGGGAACGTGAACATGGACATTCACTATGCCGAGGAAGTGTGGAGCTTCTTCAGTGGTCATGTGCGCCCGGTGGTTGAGGAAGAATAGCAGCGGCGCATTGCACGACAATCACATATCAGGCTTGGTAAGGGCGTATGCCATACGCCCTTTTTTGTTGGGTGTGGACGATCTGTTTTTGTCACGCGTGAGAGGTTGGGTATAGTTCGTATGTATCCTGTGTACCACACATAGAGGAGCGATCTTCATGGCCCGCTTTGACCGTCTCACCGTCTATAACACCGTCCTCGCGGATGGTATGGTGCCCCTGTTTTACCACACTGATATCGCCATCGCACGCCAACTCGCGGAAGCTATCGCGGCGGGCGGCGGGCGCGTGTTGGAGTTCACCAATCGTGGCGATTACGCGATTGAGGTGTTCAGCGCGCTCAACAAGGCGTGCGCTGAGGCCTGCCCCGACTTGATCATCGGTGTGGGATCGGTGGAAGCCGCGCCCACCGCCGCGTTGTATCTCGCGCATGGGGCAAATTTCATTGTGGGTCCGACCTTCAACGCAGAGGTCGCGCGGCTGTGCAACCGCCGCAAGGTGGGTTACATGCCCGGTTGCGGCACACTGAATGAGATCGCGTTGGCAGAGGAATGGGGATCGGAGATCGTGAAAGCGTTTCCCGGCACGGCGGTCGGCGGTCCCGGTTTCATCCAGGCGCTTCGCGGCCCTCGTCCCTGGACGCGCGTCATGCCAACCGGCGGTGTCAGCACGGACGAGGATAATCTGCGCGCATGGTTTGACGCGGGCGCAGCGTGCGTGGGCCTGGGCAGTAAGCTCGTGCGCAAGGAGTGGATCGCGGCGGGCGATTATGCGGCGCTTGGAGCTTTGGTGCGCGACACGCTGGCACTGATCAAGGCGATTCGGGAGGCATAGGGTTCCTATGAAAGCAGCCAAACTGCACGGCCCGCGTGAATTTCGCATCGAAGACGTGCCCGCGCCCAGCGATCCCGGTCCCGGCGAAGTGATGGTGCAGATCGGATCAGTGGGCGTGTGCGGCTCAGACCTGCACACGTATGAGAACGGACACATCGGCAATACGTTCGTGGAGCAACCCATGATCCTCGGTCATGAATTCGCCGGGACGATCACCGCCGTTGGAACCGATGCGCGCGATGGTGAAGGGGCGGCGCTCAGCGTAGGGCAGCGTGTGGCGGTGGAGCCGTCTATGTCGTGCTGGCACTGCGACCGCTGCGATCACGGGCATCCGAACCTGTGTCGCAATCTCAGCTTCATGGGCCTGTATCCCGATGACGGCGCGCTGCAAGAATACCTGGCTGTACCCGCGCGCTGCTGCTTCCCGCTACCGGATGCGCTCTCGATGGATGCGGGCGCGTTGCTGGAACCGCTCGGCGTGGCGATTCACGCGGTGGATTTGGGCAAGCTCAGGGTCGTGGAGAGTGTCGCGGTGTTGGGCTGCGGCCCGATTGGGCTGCTGATCATCGGTGTGGCGAAGCTGGCAGGCGCACGGCCCATCATCGCCATCGATCAGCACGCGTGGCGCTTGGACGCAGCTAAAGCCTGGGGCGCGGATGCGGTCGTCAATTTCCAACAGGGTGATCCAGTGGACGCCGTGCATGAACTGACCGGCGGGCGCGGCATCACGACCGTGTTTGAGGCGGCGTGGGCCGGGGATGCGGTCGATCAGGCGATGTTGATGGCTGATCTCGGTGCGCGCGTGGTGTTGGTAGGCATTCCCTCAAACGACAGCGCGACGTTCACGCACTCCAACGCGCGGCGCAAGGGCCTGTCGATCATGATGGCGCGGCGCATGAAGCACACATATCCCCGTGCGACACAATTGGCGATCAGCGGCGCGGTGGATGTGGAGCAGTTAGTGTCCCACGTATTTACGTTGGAACAGACTGCCGATGCCTTCGCGTTGAATCTGGCGTATGCGGATCACGTGATCAAGGCGATGATCCGTGTGAGCGAGGAATGAGTCGTTCTACGCCAACGCCGATCCTCCACGCCGTTCCGTGACGACGCGACCGGAAGAACAGGTCGCGCGTCCCATGCACTCCGCTGCGGACCGGCTGACTGCTGGGGGACAAGCGAAAATTCACCCGCCCACCGGCGCGTGTTCCTCCGGCACATCCATCGCGTCGCCAAATTCCTCACGATACCATTCATGCAACGCGAGATGATCTTGTTTCTCCCAATCCAGGTAAAAGTGCTCCCGCCAGAACGCGATTTGCTCCGCCACCCATGCGCGTTGTACTTCGAGGATCAGCGCCCCGCCGAGTAGTGTCATGCCGCCCACCAGCGGCACAAACCAGGGATTGATCCACAGTAACCCGATCAACACCCCGCCGAGTGCCAGCACAATCACACTACCGAATGGCACGATCCGCCGCTGCGTGTAGCCGTAGAGCAGCAGCCCCGCCAGTTGCAGGAACACGATGGAGGTGGCAAGCGAGAGCAGCGTTCCCGCCGCCGTGATATCGCTCGCGCCGCCCAGGAGCATCACGCCCACCCCGACGATCTCGGTGAAGCTCCAATCCAGGCGCTCGACCCAGGCTGTCAGCGCCAGCAAGACACAACCCAACGGGATCGTGTGCCATTGTGCCCCGCCGAGTCCGAGCGTGTGCAGCACGTCCGCCCAC
>CBEVZO010000585.1:0-3232 GCA_965554365.1 uncultured Anaerolineae bacterium | reverse complement strand
TGAACAGAAAACTGGTCAGAACCTTGAACAACGAAAAACCTACCCCTGAAAGCCAACCCCCTCTCCATCTGGATGGAGAGGGGGAGATATGGTACACGCACATCTGACTCCCCCTTGCTCCATCTCGGCATGGGGGCGTGATCGCAGGTCACGCGGGGGCATGGGGGGATAGGGGCCTGATCAGAAGCAAGTTCAGGTTAGGACACAGGATCATGCCCAAGAAAGTGATGGTCAGCGGGTGCTTTGACCTGCTGCACAGCGGACATATCGCGTTTTTCGAGTCGGCGGCGGCGTATGGCGAGCTGTACGTGTCGCTTGGCTCGGACCGGACAGTATTTGAACTCAAGGGGCGCGTGCCGGTCAACACGGAGGATGAGCGCCTGTACATGGTCAAGGCGGTGGGCTGTGTCAAGGATGCGTTCGTCGCGCGCGGATCGGGCATCCTCGATTTTGAGGGCGACTTTCTGCGGTTGCACCCAGACGTGTTTGGGTCAACGCGGAAAAGTGTGAATTATTGGCGACGCCTTGCGGTTAGCCCCTCCCCTAAATCCCCTCCCCATGGCGCTGCGCTGATGGAGAGGGGACTTCACCACGCGATCGGCTCCCCCTCTCCGGCTTGACGGGAGAGGGGGCCGGGGGGTGAGGTAAACCACGAGCAACTACACTCTGCTTTCACACTTTTCCGCGTTGAGCCACGTGTTTATTGCCAATGAGGACGGCAACACGCCCGCGAAGCAAAAACTCTGCCAGGCGCATGGCGTGGAGTATGTCGTGCTGCGCCGCGAGCCGCACGCGGACCTGACGCCGCGCTCGACGACCGCGCTGCGCACCGTCGTGCAGATGCCCTATCGCATCGATCTGGCGGGCGGGTGGCTGGATCAGCCGTTCGTGTCGCAGCAGCATCCTGGCCCGGTGATCACGATCTCGCTGCAACCAACTATCGAGTTCAACGAACTCAGCGGGATGGCGACCAGCACACGTCGCGCCGCGTTGGAGATGTGGGGGCTGCGTCTGCCGGTCGGGGAGCATGAGACGCTCGCTAAGATGTTGTTCTGCTACGACAACCCACCCGGCACAACGGAGATTTCCGGCTCACAGGACTCCATCGGGATCGTGTATCCGGGGCTGGCGAAGGCGGACTATGAGGGGGCGTATTGGCCCACGTCGATCACGCATGTGTGCGACGATCAGACGGTGCAGTTTGTGGAAGATGCGCTGCACCTGATCCCGCTGGACCCGCGCTCCTCTGATTTTGATGTGCTGGCGGATACGCGCATCGACCGTACGGGGGCGCAGGCGCTCGCGGACGCGGCGGCGGGCTGTTGGGCCGCGATTCTCGCGCGTGATATCGGGCGCTTCGGGCAGTATTTCCGCGCGTCGTTTGAGGCGCAGATCGCCATGTTCCCGCACATGGTGACAGACGACATTATGGCGCTGATCGACCGCTACCGCGATTTGGCGCTTGGCTGGAAGCTCAGCGGAGCGGGCGGCGGCGGCTATCTGATCATGGTGGCGGAGGGGGCGATTCCCAACGCGATACGGATCGTGGCGCGGCGGTAGCGCGAAAAGCTAATGGGACGCTGTTTGACGCCGATTAACGCGGATTCAAAAGCGGCATAGGACACGGATCGAAACCTGATCCGTGTTTTGTTGTTTGCACACCCTCGCCTTGCCTTTTACAATAGCGCGCCATGTGATGTTACTTTTTGTTGCCCCAAAGGATTTAGCTCATGAGTGCTAAACAACGCCCCCAGCCGATCCGCGTGATCAACAGCGTGGCCCCGATCCGCATCTGCGATAACGGTGGTTGGACCGATACGTGGTTCGCCGGACATGGCGAGGTGTTCAACATCGGTGTGTATCCCTACGTCGAGGTGCAGATCAAGGTGTACCCGGTGGGGGACCAGCCGCACCGCATTGTGCTGTACGCGGAGAATTATGGCGACCAGTATCCTGTCGCGCCCGGCCACAGAGAGTGGGACCGTCACCCGCTGCTCGAAGCGGCGATTGAGTATATGCACGTCCCGAAAGACGTGGCGCTGCACATCACCGTTTACTCTGAGGTTCCGGCGGGCTGCTCGACCGGCACATCGGCGGCGATCACGGTGGCGCTGATTGGCGCGCTGGACCGGCTCACACCGGGCACGATGACGGCGCATGAGGTTGCGTATGCGGCGCACCGCGTCGAGACGGATATGCTGGGGCTGCAAAGTGGCATTCAGGACCAGCTTTGCGCGGCGTATGGCGGCATTAACTTCATCGAGATGTTCGAGTATCCGCACGCGTCGGTGTCGTCGATCATGGTTTCTAACACGATCTGGTGGGAACTCGAACGGCGGCTCGTGCTGTTTTTCCTGGGCAAAGCGCACCAGTCGTCGGCGGTGCATGAACAGGTGATCGTGCGCTTGGAGGAGGAGGGCGCGCAGAGTGAGGCGCTCGACAAGCTGCGCAAAACCGCTGAAATGGCGCGCGATGCGGTGTACGCGGGCGATTTTGGGGCGTTGGGGCGCTCGATGATCGTCAACACGGAGGCGCAGGGCGAATTGCACCCGGACTTGATCAGTGCCGACGCACATCAGTTGATCAACGTGGCAAAAGCGCATGGTGCGATTGGCTGGAAGGTCAACGGGGCGGGGGGCGATGGCGGCTCGATTACGTTGCTCTGCGGCCCGACCAGCAGCGAGAAGCGCGAGCTAATCCACGCGGTTGAGGAAGCTAATCCGCTGTTCAAGAGCCTGCCGATTTACCTCAGCCGCTTTGGGCTGCGCGTGTGGGAAGGTGCGCCGCAGGTCCGTGAGCCGATGCAGGCGTAGCATTCAAGGCTGCTGTACAAGGTACGTGGGTGCAGTGAGAATCGCCCGGCCATCAATGACTGGGCTTACATACACGATGGACCGTGAAACAGCCCAAAATCGCACGCCAGGCGAGGGCGCTTATGCTCTTTAAGAAATTAAGACGGATATCGTGATCGCCTGAAAACCGGCCCCTATCCCCCCAACCTTTCAGGGGTAGGTATTTTATGATGTGGGTTTTGTAGGCAAGCCCCTCCCCTAAATCCCCTCCCCATGGCGCTGCGCTGATGGAGAGGGGACTTCACCACGCGATTGGCCCCCTCTTTCTCCGCTTGCGGGGAAAGGGGGAGTCAGGCGGGTACTCGCCGCACCTTCCCCCCTCTCCATAGGTTCTGTCGAGCGCCAGCGAGATTGAACCATCTTGGATGGAGAGGGGGGAC
>CBEVZO010000584.1:0-3235 GCA_965554365.1 uncultured Anaerolineae bacterium | reverse complement strand
TCCGAACATATGTTACCTATCTCCCCGGTCTGTACACCGAGATGGAGAAAGGGGGCTGGGGGGATAGGGGCCTGTTTTTGGCAATCAAGCCGTTACCCTTTTTAATTATCAAAGTGCATCAGGTCACGCGCCCCCTCTCCCGTCAGCCGCGTGTCAGCTTGATGTCAGCGCGCCCCCTTGCCACCCGCCCCCGCACACGGTACGATTCGGCGATTACATCACAACCCCCTGATGTTTGGGGGGTCAACGGTTTTGCCGCGTACCGTATCATGAATCAACACGCGGACTGTGTTCGAAAGGAAAACTCCGATGGCTGCACCGTCAAACGGAAGCGTCATCCAAACGCACGATCTGGAACATCGCTATGGCAAGTTTGTCGCGATCCAGGGCGTGAATCTGCAAGTGCAAGAAGGCGAAATCTTCGGGTTCCTGGGGCCGAATGGCGCAGGGAAAACTACGATGATCCGCACTCTGCTCGACTTCATCCGCCCCACCGCCGGGCACGCCACAATCTTCGGGCTGGACACTGTGCGCGATAGTGTGGCGATTCGTGCCCAGGTGGGCTATCTGCCGTCCGAACTCACGCTGTGGGAAAATTGGACCGGCGAAGACTACATCCGCTGGCTGCAAACCGCGCGTAACACGGGCAACGGTACGCTGGACGAAGCGCGTCGCCTCGCGGAGCGCCTGGACTATGATCTCAAGCGCTCGCTGAAGGGCATGTCTACCGGCATGAAGCGCAAAATGGGCTTGATCGCGGCGCTGGCACATAAGCCCCCGCTGCTGATTCTCGATGAACCGACGACGGGCCTCGACCCACTGATGCAGCAGGCGTTCCATGAGATCGTGATCGAAGCGCGCGAGGAAGGCCGCACGATTTTCCTGTCGTCGCACAATCTGCCCGAAGTCGAGGCGATCTGTGATCGTGTGGGCATTATCCGCGCCGGGAAACTGGAAGCAGTCGAGACGATACGCGACCTCACGCGTGTGGCGTTCCGCTGGATCACGTTGGAGATCGAAGGTTCCGCGCAGGCCGACGGCTTCCGCGCGATCCCCGGCCTCAGCGAGATCACGGCGAATGGCGCGCGCGTGAAGATGCGTGTCGGCGGCGATGCGGATATCGACGCGGTGATCAAACACGCCGCGACGTTCACGATCCGCGATATCCGCATCGAGCAGCCCACGCTAGAGGAAATCTTCCTGGCGTACTATGGCAAAACCAACAACGCGACCGTCGCTGACGCCTCCAAGAACACCCACGAGGTGCAGGCATGACGGCGACGCTGCGCAAAGCCTTTCGCGATTCCAACCGCACGCTGCTGTGGCTGTTGATCGGGTGGAGTCTGTACGTGCTGCTGATCATGTCGTTTTTCCCAATGCTGGTCGAGCAGTCCGCGGACTTCGACGAAATGATCAAGAAAATGCCCCGGCAGATCACGGGCATGTTCGTCTCCGGCGATCTGGACGATTTCAGCGTCGCAGACCCCGGTACGTTTTTACAGATGCGCTACGCCGCATTCCTGATCTTGATCGTGGGCACAATGGCGATGGCGCAGGCGTTTAACGCGATCACCAACGCGGAACGCGACGGCACGCTCGACGTGATGTTGAGCTTACCCATCACACGGCGCGATTATCTGCTCGGACGCATGGCAAACACGGGTGTATTGATTTTCGCGGCGTTGGTCCTGAGCTATCTCATGCTCGCCGGGTCTACGTTTATCATGCGCGAGTTCGATGTGGCGCTGGATAGTCTGGCGCTGGCGGTGTTCATGGGCTTTTTCCCGCTGGCGACGGCGGCGAGTTTCGCCTACATGCTGGCGGTCGTCGTGCCGAGCAGCAAGGGCTTCGCCGGTCCCATCGCGTATCTGATGCTGATCGGATCGTATCTGGTGCATGGTTTCGCGGCGAGTATCGCGGACCTCGAACCGATCCGCCCGCTGCTGCTGTTCGACTACTACAACGTCACCGACCTGATCAACGACGGGCTGTCGCTGCGCAACGTGCTGATTCCGTCGGCGGCGATTACCGTGTATACAGCGGTTGCGTGGTGGTTCATCGACAAGAAGGAGTTGGGGGTGTAGACCTCATCCCCCGTGCCCCCGCGTGACCTGTAGTGCGGTCACGCCCCGTCAAGCCGGAGAGGGGAAGTAAATCACCCGTAGGGGCGCTGCTCTGCCGCGCCCAGGGCGGATTTTAGTCAAACATGGGCGCAGTAGACGCCAACCAGAGGTCGGGCGTACAACTACGACACATAACCACAAAACCGCACACACAGCCCAAAGGAGTACCGGCGATGCAGGCAGTCTTTCGTAAAGCACTTCACGACTCACGGCGCACGATCCTATGGCTGATCATCGGCCTGGGGCTGTATGTGCTGTTCACGATGCTGTACTACCCCACTTTGGTGGATCAAGCCGAGGAAATGAACGAACTGATGCGTGAATATCCCGAATCGCTCATGGGCATGTTTTACAAGGGCGATCTGGCAGAGTTCGACCTCACCGAGCCAGGCACGTACATCGAAACGTACATGGGCAGCTACGGCGTAGTCATCATCGGCGTGCTGGTGATCGCACAGGCGTTTGGCGCGATCACTAACGCCGAGCGCAACGGCACCCTCGACGTGATGCTCAGCCTGCCGATCTCGCGCCGCGCCTACCTGCTCGGACGGATGCTGCACACATTGTTCATGATTGCGGTCACGCTGTTGATGATATTCGGGTTATACGCCCTATCCACTGTGCTGTGGCCGGAGTTTGACGTGCGCCTCGACAAACTGGCGCTGGGGATGCTCGACAACGCGTTCCCGCTAATGGTGATCGCCATGCTCAGTTACATGCTCGCGGTACTTGTGCCGAGCAGTAAGCATTTCGCCGGCCCCATCGCCTATCTGGTGTTGATTGGATCGTATCTGATCTACGGGTTCATTAGCTCGATTGATCAACTAGCAGAAATGCGGAAATTGCTGTTGTTCCACTACTACAGCCCCGGCTCCGTGATCCGCGACGGTCCGAATTGGAGCTACTGGGCGCTGCTGAGCGTCGTCGCGCTGGTCTACGGCGTCATCGCGTGGTGGCGTATGGATCATAAGGAGTTGGGCGTGTAAACAAGTGCGCGCTCCGGCCTCACCCCCTAAATCCCCTCTCCGCAGGCGGAGAAGAGACTTGGCCGCGCGGATTGCTCCCCCTCTCCATAGGTTGCATCGAGCGCCAGCGAGATCAACCGTCTCGGA
>CBEVZO010000583.1:0-3241 GCA_965554365.1 uncultured Anaerolineae bacterium | reverse complement strand
CTTGCGGGGAAAGGGGGGCTGGGGGGAATAGGGGCTAAAAGCGACACACCATTGATGACCTATTGCTACAACGGTCCCCCAAATGAAATACCTACCCCTGAAAGCACCCCGGCCCTCCCCGCTGGCGGGAAGGAGGTTGGGAGGGGGTCACTGGAGGGCAAGGAACTGGGGGGCAAAAGGCAACTGGGAACATAGCCTAACACCCGCCCCAAAATCCGAATGCACTCATGTTTTGCGGTGTTTTACGGCGGCTTCCCTCACACATTGGGGGGCACACTACTGGTGAGCGGGGTATACTGGATTCAGGAGCAGATCAGCATGGCATTGGAGTATGATTCGATGAAGCGCAGACGACGCAGTGTGCCCCTCACTCCACCGTCACCCGCACAGCCGCAGTATGAATGGGCGCTGGATATGCACGGGCTGCCGGTCCACATCAGTCACGCCGATCGCGGGGAGATGTACACTTGTCCGGTGTGTCATGGCAAGATGATCGCCAAACGCGGCGAGATCAAGCAGCACCACTTTGCCCACGATCAGTTGCAGGTCTGTACGCCGGAAGCGGTGGCGCGCGTTGCCGCACGGCGTTGGTTGGTGATGGAACTGCAACGTATGGTCCACGCGCGGCAAGGCGTGATTCTCACCTGGCCCTGCCCGCTGTGCAAGCACACACACACCGCCAATCTGCTGCACGATATTGACCTCGTGATGGAAAACTATGTGCATGATGATGTGGTTTCCGATGTGGCCCTGCTGGACGACAGTCGCGTGGTCCAGGCGGCGATTCTGCTCAACCGCCCGGCACAAGACACATTGCTCGCCTACGCGCAGCAGAATGTTATGACACTGGTGGTCGAAGCGACCGGGCGCGGGATCGAACTCAGCGGGATTGAGTCGTTTTTGGCGGGCGCGCGTATCTATGGCGGGCTATGTACCACGCAGCGCAGCGCTGCCGAAGAAGGCGTGATTACGGACAACAAGGAACTGCGCGCCGTGTTGACCGCTGCCGTTGCACAACCGCCGCATCATGTGTATGGCGCGTTGGAAGAAGCGCATGGTCTGACGCATGTTTTCGGGTTGGGCGACAAGAAGCTGTGGCTGCCGCCGATTCTGTGGCAGCGGGCGATTGGCGGCTTGCATCACGCGATCAATCCGGCGTTGCAAATCATCACGCAAGAATGGGAACAGCCCGACGGCGCGACGATTGCGCTGTATTACGTCACCGCGAAAGATACGTGCGCGATTGCGGTGCGGCGTTTTGCGCCCGGAGCAGAAGTGTATGCGAAGTTGCAGCCGGGCGCGCTGCACGGCTCACGCATGACGGCGTTGAGCGTCGCGCGCAGCTTCGCGGAGGTGTAAAACCCCAGCCTCACCCCTAAATCCCCTCTCCACACGCGGAGAGGGGACTTTGTTGCGCGACGCGCTCTCTCCACCGTGCGGCTACGTGCTACCCCCAAGATGTCGTTTGCCCGTGCCCCCCATTTCCCCACGCCTACACGTCGCGATCCTGTCGTTATCCCGGCGCTCCTGCCGCGCAGACCAAAGTACGGGTAAAATGGGCGCGACATGTTATGATCGGTGAGGATAATTTCGCACTGGAGAGGGAACACATGACCACACGACTTTTCCGGCGGGGCGCGCTGATCGTCGCCGCCGTGTTGATTGTTGGATTGCTGCCCGGATTCGCACTTGCGCAGGACGGCGGCACAGGCGACCGTTTCGAGAGTACGGGGCTGGGCGTTGCGTTTGATCTGCCGGACGGCTGGCAAGTGATCGAGGAGGACGGCGAACTGATCGCGGGGCTGCCGAACGATCTCGCTACTGTGCAGAACGGCGGCCCGCCTGCGACGCTGACCGTGCGCATCGTCTTCGGGACGTTTAACCAGTTGGGCATCACCGACGCGACCGAACTGCCCGATCTGCTGACGCGTCTTGTCGCCAGCACCGTCGCGCCCCCCGCACCAGAGCGCGTCGAGTGGGGCAACGCCAGCGGTTATCAGGCGCTCGTGAACTGCCCGCCGAGGGGCTGACCACGCGCGTTGCGCTGCTCGCGATTGCGGGTGGACGCGTGGCGATTGTGCGCGGACTGGCTCCCACAAATGTGTGGCAGGCTGGCGGAGAGGGTATGTTCACCACGCTGGCGGAATCGCTGCATTTCAGTCTGCCGGAACGTGCCGCCGATTTTATGGAAGATATTCCCAGCAACGATGGCGGTGTGTTGTGGCACTTCATCTCCCGCCAGCCGGACAGCGGGCGCGTGGTGAACATCGGCGGTATCACGTTTGACCAGTTCGGCGTGATGTACATCGTCGCGGGACCGGGCGGCGTCTTGGCGCTCGACATGCCCACCGGTGCGCAGATCAGCTACATGGGGCCCTGGTACAGCGGCAATTTCGTCGATGTGGCTATCGGCGTGGATACCAAGCTCTACACCGTGAATCCGGCGGACGGTACATCGCAGGCGATTATGGTGGTGGACCGTGCGGGCAACTGGACGCGCGCCTGGGGCGTGGTAGGCGACGGTCCAGGCGAGTTCGCGCCGGGGATGCCGCAAACTATCGTTGTCACCCCTGCGAACGAAGTCTGGACCGTCTCCGAGGGCCACAGCAGCGGCGTGCAAAACCGGCTCTACAAATTCGACACATTCGGCAACTTGCTGCTAACGGTCGATCTCGCCACGATTAACCCCGATCTGCGCGGCGTGCGGCTCGACAACAACATCCAAACCGGCGCAATCTACCTCGTCGGCGCGGACGGTAACCTGAACGTGGTCGATCATAACGGTGAGGCACTGGTCGTGAATCTGGCGCAGGAAGTGCTGCACGATCAAGACCCGGTTGATATCGCTATCGCACCGAACGGCAATATCATCGTCGCGCTGCCCGCGCCGGGGCTGGAAGGGGCGGGTTTCCTCGAACTGAGCGTGGCGGGGCAGTTGCTCGATGTGTTCGGCTTCCCCTTCGACGAGATGCGCGGCGGGCCGTTCCTCCCCGGCGAATACCGTCAGCCCGCCGGGTTGATCGTCGGGCCGGACGGCACAGTTTACTGGACTGAAACGCATCCTGACAGCGGTTACAACCAGGTGCAGCGCTTCACCTTTACCGGCGACGGTGTGTTGCCCCTCGGTGCGGAGATGGCGGCGGGCGAAGCGGTCGAGGGCGATTTGCTTGGCTCGGCGGACCCGTCACGCGGCGGCGGCACAATCGCCTATGGGCAGTCGGTAAAGGGCGCGCTCAACAAT
>CBEVZO010000582.1:0-3248 GCA_965554365.1 uncultured Anaerolineae bacterium | reverse complement strand
CCGCGACCCCGTGCATCGCTGCTGCCGCGCTGTGAACCACCGCGTTGTGTGCTGCCGCGCTGTGCCCCACCTGTGCCATAACGCCCGGTGGGGCGTGCAGGTTTATCGTCTGCGGCAGCATCGCCACCGCGTCGCCGGGATAACCAACCACCGTCGCCGTCATCGTCTTCATCGGCTGTTGTATCACGACCGCCAGCGCCGCGTCTGCCACGCGGGTCGTCGCGATTGGCGTTGTCGCGAACAAAACCGAAATCGTCGTCGGGATCGCGATCACCGCCGCGCTGCCTGCCACGAGGTGCTCGCCCGCGCTCTGGCTGTTCGTCTTCGTCGTCGTTGCGTCGTCTCCAACCCATAGGTCTGTACCTGCGTCTATCTAGCCCGTATTTGACCGGAAAATGTCACATCGCTGCTGAAAAAAATATTGGGCGGTTAGGCTGTATTGACATTTATGTTCAGAATCGCCTTGTCCGCAGGCGAAAATGTCAACACGACCAAGTATGCAAGTGGATTACACATAGTATACCACATTAGCACATTTGTGCTACCTTGCTGGCGCATACTACACCACTCTCAGGATATACCAAAATGGGGTTCAGCACCAAGTAGTCTTTAGTACGGGGGCGGTATAGCGCAGGTTGTGCGTAGTGAGTGCTGGGTTATGAGTAAAAGCAGTGGTGATTGCCACATGCGAGGGTACTCAAAACCCAGCACTCACCCTTTTTGCGACACTCATTCCAGGCCGAGATAGTCCACAATGGCGC
This sequence comes from uncultured Anaerolineae bacterium, assembly GCA_965554365.1. GTDB lineage: Bacteria > Chloroflexota > Anaerolineae > Aggregatilineales > Aggregatilineaceae > CAYRNY01. The sequence continues at coordinate 2,487 of CBEVZO010000582.1, read as the reverse complement.
GCGTGAAGATGCGTGTGGTGGCGTGTAGGCTGTCCAGTTCGACATATTCGTTGGGGGCATGGACGCCTGCCCCGTTGGGGCCAAAGCCGCAGATCGCGGGGATGCCGCGTGTGATGAACATCCAGCCATCGTTCCAGGGGCCGCAGCCGAGTGTGGTGGGCTGGTGGCCCGTGATCGCGGTGGTGTGGTGGACCAGCGGTTGCACGATGACGCTTTCGGATGGAATCTCGACGGCGGGGACAAATAGCAGCCGTGCCAGGGTGTAATCTAGGCCGGGGATCGCGTTGAGTCGCTCGTGCATCAAGTGTTCGATGGTGTCGCCGTTGGCTCCCGGCAGCAGGCGTACATCACCATAGGCAGTGCAGCGATCGGGCACGATGTTGATCGATAGGCCGCCCTCGATTCTGGTGGGGAAGGTGAACACTGGCTTGCGGTCGGGGAACGCGGGCGTGTTGACGTATGGAATGGACAGGTTTTGTAGCGCGTTGATCGCTTGAACCATATCCGTGATGGCGTTGCGGCCTAATGTGCCGTCTTCCCAGGCTTGCAGGCCGGTGTGTGTGGCCTTGCCGCGTACCACCAGCCGGAAACGGTAGCCGCCGCGATGTCCAATAGTGACGTTGGTGTTCATCGGTTCGGCGATGATGGCGGCGGTGCCGGTCAGTTGGTGATCAAGCAAATAGGCTGTACCGAAACGTGAATACGCGCCCGGTTCCTCGTCTACAACAAAGGTCATGATCAGATCACCAGCGAGTGCGACCCCTGCTTCGAGCAGCGCCCAGGCCGCGAACACGAACATGCTCAGTGAGGCTTTCATATCCAGCGCGCCCAGGCCGTACAGCCGCCCATCGTCAACCTCTCCCCCAAAGGGATCGCGCGTCCAGTCGGGACTGGGCATGACGGTGTCCATGTGCCCATTGAGGATCAGCGTGTGGTGATTGCCTGTGCCGCGCCACTCTGTGACGACGTTGGGGCGTTCGGTTGACACGCCCCGGTATTCCGGCGCGAGGCCAATGGCGGCGAGTTTATCGTGAATCAGTTGGGCTACTTCAAGTTCGATGGGATCGTTGGGATCGGAGGTCACGGCTAGATAGGGATTGGCGCTGCGGGCTTGAATAAGTTGCTGTAAAAACGCGATCTGGTCTTCCCAGTGATGTTGAATCGCATTGTCAATAGTAGCAAACAGATTTTTGTACATAAATAAACTCCTTTCTATTGAGGACAGTATAGCAGATTCAACTCCGAAGGGGGTGCTGTGGTTGTGTGCTGATTACGATCATCAGCGCGGCGTGGGACAAGCGTATGGTATGCGGACAAATATACGGTATAATAGAACGTATGGTCTATCAGTTTGAGAGGAATGAGTGTGATGACTCTGAAATATCAGTGTGCGGTGGTATTTGTGAAGGATCTCGCGGCAGCGCGGCGGTTCTACGAAGAATTGCTGGAGATGCAGGTCGAAGCGGACTTCGGCGCGAATGTGGGCTACGTGGGCGGGTTGGCGATCTGGGAGGTGGGGAGCGCGTACCAGATGATTCATGGGCGCACAGCGGAAGATGTTCCGGCGTTGGGACGTGACAATCTGGAATTGTACTTCGAGACTGATGATCTCGACGCGGCGTGGGAACGTCTGCACGCGGCAGGCGTGACGGTGATCAAGCCGGTGCGTGAGCAGCCCTGGGGCCAGCGTGTGCTGCATATTGCTGATCCTGATGGGCATGTGGTTGAGATCGCGGAGCCGATGGCGGCAGTGGTGCGGCGGATGGTTGGTGCGGGGCTGACGGATGAGGCCATCAGCGTGCGGACGATGCTGCCGGTAGCGGCGGTGCAGCAGTGGCGCGCGGAGGGCGATGCGTCATAACGTGTGAGGGGAGAGCAGTGCCCCTACGCCCAATTGTCCCTTACATACACTTGCCCTTGTCACTGTACGGACTCGCCCGCTACAATAGGCGGCACGTTAACCACACAGGAGCGAGCGCGGTGACGACAGATCACATTCTCAAAGGACTCAATCCCCAACAACGGCAGGCCGTCACAGTGGGCGAAGGGCCAGTATTGGTGCTGGCTGGACCGGGCAGCGGCAAGACGCGCGTGCTGACGCATCGCATCGCGTACTTGATCAAGGCGCTGGATGTGCGCGCCTATCATATTCTGGCCGTGACCTTCACGAACAAAGCTGCACGTGAGATGGAAGCGCGCGTGGTGCGGTTGCTCGAAGGATCAGGGATGCAGGATGGGTTGGCGCTCGGTACGTTTCACGCGAACTGTGCGCGGTGGCTGCGTATCGAGGCCGATCACACACACTGCACGCGCGATTACGCGATTTTCGACAGTGAGGATCAACTGCGTGTGATGAAGCAGGTGATTGCCGAACTCAATCTTGACCCCAAGAAAAACAATCCGCGCGGCCTGTTGAACAAAGTCTCGGCGGCGAAAAATGAACTAATCGGCCCGGAGGACTATCAGCCAGAAGATTACGCCCAGGAG
>CBEVZO010000581.1:0-3249 GCA_965554365.1 uncultured Anaerolineae bacterium | reverse complement strand
GTGCCTGCGATCCCGGCGAGTTTCAGAAATGAGCGGCGGTTGAGTTTGCGAGTCATGCGACACCCCCTTCATCGATCACACGCTGGATCGCGGTACGGATGCGTTGGTAGGTTCCGCAGCGGCAGAGGATGCCCGCCATCGCGGTGTTGATCTCCTCGGCGGTGGGGGCGGGGCTGGACGCCAACAGCGCGGTGGCAGCCATGATCTGTCCCGGTTGACAGTAACCGCATTGGGGTACGTTCTCCGCGAGCCACGCGCGTTGGACCGGGTGCGATCCACCGGCGGACAGACCCTCGATGGTGGTGACTGCTTGATCCCCGACGGCGTCGATGGGCGTGACGCATGAGCGCGCGGCCTCGCCGTCAAGGTGGACGGTGCAGGACCCGCAGAGTCCTTTGCCGCAGCTATATTTGGTTCCGGTCAGGTGCAGCCGGTCGCGCAGCACCCACAGCAGCGGCATGTCGGCGCTGGCGTTCACCGTCATGGCCTGTCCGTTCACGGTAATGGTGTATTCGGGCATGGGGCCTCCTGAAAAAAGCGGTTAGTGGTTGGCGGTTGGCTTTTAGCGATCAGCGAAAAGGTGTGTGTCATGTTTTACGCGCGCAAGTTGTACGGATTTCGGCGGCGACGCCGATGTGTGTTTATTTTCATGATCCGGCGGTTGAACGTTAGCCGTGTTTACCTCACCCCCCGGCCCCCTCTCCCGCCAAGCCGGAGAGGGGGAGAGGGGGCGAAGCGAACAAGGTTTTGTAGGAGCACTTCACGAATTGTGTAGAATATGCCGCGAAAATAATCGGTTCGTCAGCAGTGTTCCAATGTTCGGTATTTCGCACTAGTACTTAATCGATCTGAACCTGATGCGTATTCGTCTTATGGATTAGGAATGGCTAGTTCACCATCTTTACCATCGCTACGCCGGCATCGAAGGTTCCACGCTACGCGGAAATTCGCGCGCAGGTCTTCGTTTGCTGGATTACGCAGTTCGCTCAAGTAGTCTCGAAAGTGATAAATTACAGCGGTGAGCAGCACAGGAACATTGAGAACATAATAATTTATTCCATCGTCCATTGTTTGAAGACCCAACATTTGGTTTTCTGGCATATTTCTGGTCACTTGGATTTGATGCCGGGTCATTCCTGCATGAAACAACCCGCAACGCATTTGATCGTAAAGTTGTTTGGCGACTACATCGACGGGCACGTGAGGTGGAGGTGGTTCCGGTCTGGGCACAGCAAATACTCGGCGGAAACCGTCAATGAAAAACTCCTTTGACCGTTTATTGCTGTCTTCCCCCTTAAAGAACATCTCAATCGCCTCAAAGTACGCTGCGACAATCATCAGGGTAACAAAATCGGCTGCTACATCGTTGACCAATTTTTTGCCAATATCCAAAAACCAACCATGAAACTGGTCGTCGAACACTGTGATTGCGTCATCAATGCTCAAAGGAAGTTGAAAATGGGTGTTCAAATACTTTGGACTACTATAATGTGGCATTGATCGCTCCTTATCCTTGGGCGCTCAGAACCATGACACCTCTTGACCCGCAGCGGGTTGTTTGTCATGCTCTCGGCGCACGATTGACCAGCGCCACGCTGACAACGTACACGATCAGCGCCAACAGCGCCAGCGCGGACACGATCCCGCCGAGAATGACGCTGGTCGGCATGAATTGCAGCGTCACCTTTTGCCCCGCGCCTGCTTCGAGCGGAATGCCGATCAGCCCCGCGTAGGTGTCCACGATATCGACGGATGCGCCGTTGACCTCCGCGCGCCAACCGGGGTAGTTCGCGACGGCGAGCGTCAGCAGGGCGGGGGCGCTGGTGCTGACTTCCATTTCCATGTATTCTGGCTCGACCATCTTGAAGGCGCGCACGGTGGCGTCAGCGGGGCGCTCGCCGGGCAGATCGACGGGGAGAGCATCCTGCACCACGCCAATCGCGCGCAGGTCGATCCAGGGTTCTTTCATAATCTCGTGCGCGTCGTCCTTGTCTTCCGCCACACGGACCTGATAGACGAGATGCGCCAGCGGACGCGGATCGGTGAGTTCGTAGAGCGTGTATTCCTCGCCGTCGGGGTTGATGCCCGCGCCAATCACTTCTGCCGGGACGTTATCCGGTACGTCGGCGATCATGGTTGCGTAGCGCACGGCGAGGACTTCCCAACGGCGATCCACGCGGATGCTGCGCAGCTTTTCGATGGTCGCTAATTTGAAGGGCACGACGCCGTAGATATCAGGGATGCGCCAATACGCGCCCTGGCCCTGGATGCCCGCCGCGCCGTCAATGTGGAAGGCGATGTTTTCAACCTCGACCTGCAAGAGGGCGAGATTGTCCGGTTCTGGGAGGCGGTTGTAGGGTTCATCCTCTACGAAGTTGGGCGAGTTCATGCCCAGCGAGAATAATTCGACCACGATCAGGAGCGTCAGCGCGCCGGACATGAGCGCGGAGCGTGTGTTACCCCGCCAGTACAGCCAGCCGTTGAACAGCAGGCTGATCAGCGCCACGAAGCCCAGCGCGTTGGCCGTTACATCGTCGGGACCGTCGTCGCGAACCAAGATGATGATCACGTACACGAGATAGGCCGTCAGTGTGAATGCCAGGTGTCCGCGCGCCAACCATAGCAGGCGGCGCTCGGCTGTGTCATCGGATGGTGTATCCGGGTCGAGCAAGGCGACGAGTTCGTAGGTGGCGACGATCACCAACGCCAGCGCGACAATCCAGATTGCGCGCTCTTGCTGGCGGAAGATGTTGTAACCGGGCGCGAGATTGTAAAACACATCGTAGAGGACGGTTCCGCCACCCAGTGAGAGCAGCGCGCCGATCACGACAGCGCCGTACCAGAACGTGTACTCGCGGCGCGGACGGGTGATCGCCAGCAGGGCCAGGATCAGCACGACGACACCGGGATACAGCGGCCACCAGGGCGCATCAAACAGGCGCGGCCATATGATCTGCACCAGTTCAGTGAAGGCGAAGCCGCTCGATTTTTCGAGATAGTGGAATTCTTCTGCGCGCACCGACTGTTGGAACATCTCGTAGGCGGGGATCAACTGTACGGCGGCGAGCGCCGCGCCTAGCAGTCCCATCAGCGCCACGCGCCAAACAATGCCGCGCAGCGACAGCCAATTACGCCAGCCGGTGAAGATCAGATACGCCGTCGCGAGATAGACCATCGTGGTCGCGGTTTGAGGGGGGCCCGCCAGAAATGCCAATCCGATCATTGTGCCGCTGAGCAATACACCGCGCA
>CBEVZO010000580.1:0-3252 GCA_965554365.1 uncultured Anaerolineae bacterium | reverse complement strand
GCCTGCGGGGAAAGGGGGTTGGGGGGATAGGGGCTAACTACCCAGAGCGCCGCAAACAGCACCCCTACGAAAATCCCGTGTGCATTCTCGCAGCGCCCCCAATGTGAAATGCACCCTCTTTCGTGTTGGGGCTTGACACGCGGCACCCTACCCTGATATGATAACACGTGTAGTGGAAAATGCTATTTGCAACACCGGAAATTAATTTCCAGGCGCATCTAACACCGCGACTGGTTTTTTATTTCCCTGAGCAACGCCATTCCCACATACAACTATCGTCACTTTAGTGGGAAAGGATCCCAACAATGACTGAACGTTTCACAGGTACTGTCAAGTGGTTCAATTCGCAAAAAGGTTTCGGCTTCATCGAGCGTGAAGATGGTCCCGACGTGTTTGTGCATCACAGCGCCATCCTCGCCGATGGTTACCGCGAACTGGCCGAAGGCGAACGCGTAGAGTTCGAAATCACCCAGGGCCCGAAGGGTCCGAACGCCAGCGCTGTTACGCGCCTCGGCAACTAGTTCTCGCGTCACTCGCCAGAACATCACAGCGCCCGGTATCGTCATGCTGCCGGGCGTTTTTGTTTGCGCCATGTGGGTATGATGACGTATCAGAAACTAACTGGCAAAGTCCCATTCAAACACAAGCATCCGCGCGCGATGGACAAACAGCCAGATGCGCGCTTTGGGCTGGCGGGTGTATACGTTGAAAGAATCGCCCCTGGTTAAACTGCTCATTCCAGCTTGCGCACGACGCCTAGCTCAACCAGATTATCCCGGATCGGCTGCCCGGTGGGGTCAAGCGCTACTTCGCGTTGCCCACTCAGCGGATCGTACAACCCAGTCACAACGCGATATGTCCCTGGTGGCATCTCGGCAGGCAGCACCAACTGCCACTCATCCATGACACGCATCCCCGTCACCCAGTCTGATGTGGGGAAACGCGCACCAAAAGGCGGCTGATCGAACACAAAGGTATCCGTGCCCTCCATCGCCTGTAGATGGAAAATTTGCACCAAATCGGTGTTCAAATCGGCCTTTGAGGACCACCAAAACGCAACGTCCAATATCCCTGTGACCTCAACCGGCAGTCGCACCCCGTCCAATCGAAAGCCAGACCCAAACCGCACCATTACCTCTTCTGGAACGTCGGGAACAGGCGTATCCGGCAGCACAGTGATATGCCCTAACGCGGGCAAGTAGTCATTGAACAACCGTACATCGCTCTGTCGCACCGCAACCTGCTCATAGCCCCTGGCGCTCTTAATCCAGATCGGCACAGTCACCACGAGGCTCGCCGGCGTCAGAAGATCATCAGGAATCGTGAACGTGACAGACTGTTTGCGCACCACACCGGGAACCCAACTCGACGCAGGCGGGTCTAGAATCAACACACGTTCCTCAGCCACCATCTGCGCATCTGGCAAGGTGAGCAACTGTGCCGACATATTGAAATTGACATTGACCCAATCATGCGCCCGCCAATAGAAATCAATTGTGACCTCATCGCCAGGGCGCACCACATAATCTGACACATGATACCCCGCCAACGATAATTGCCCTTCAAAATAGCGCACATTGACACGTTCAGCCCTATATTGCGCTTCCCAACGAGGCACGACCCAAAAACTCGCTAGCAAGAGCAGCACACCGCCCACCGAGCCTGTCACCAGTGTGAGCCGTGCGCGCCGCCACGCCTGCACCGTCATGATCCGCTGCGCATAAGTCAGCACCCCCACCAGGGACAAGCTGATACCAACTATTTCTAGCGTTTCTTCGATATAGGGTACATGGGGGCATATATCGAGCCAGGCGGGAAACTCTACACAATCTCTCGCGGCGGCATATTCCAGTACCACCCCGCCCGCGCTCATCACACCCAGGCCGCCAAACAACAGCACATTCGCCACCCACAAGCGCTGATCACGCTCACGCCAATAAACGAACGCACTCACCACTGCCAACACCCCGCCCACACCCGCGTAGATCGGAACCCATTGGTGGCCTTCGTGCAACTGATAATATTCATCGGCGGTCATGGTGAAAAATACCAACGCCACTAGCAGCCAATACAGCCGCTCTTTGACCGCGCCCTGCGTGATCCAGATCGCGATCACCACCGCCACCATACCCACAACCAACAACTGCGCCGCCGAAAACGTCGCCAGGAGGTTATATTCACCGTGAATGCTGTGGAACCAATGCCAGAAAGATGTCCACTTGGGCGCGCCCTGCCAGGGTACACGACTGGCGATCATAATCCCCGCCTCAATAAGCGTCAGACTCACCAGCACCCCAAAACTCAACGTGGTCACAAAACGTCTGACGCTGACGGCGAGCAACACCAGATACACCACACACGCGAATAACGTATAGACAGCTACTGCGTCCTCAAACACTGTATGTAACATTGTTTATCCCCGACTTGCGGCCCACACATCGCCAGAGGAAACTACGTTGACTGTACGCGCCGCCATCCCAAAAGCTACTCTATTCTACTTGCGCACTACGGCAGCCCACGCTCGCGTTTGAGATCGAAGTACGCGTCCATAACTTCACGCACAATAGGCGTCGCTACCTTCGAGCCTTCCTGCCCGTTGTACACAAATGCCAGCACGATAATCTCCGGGGCCTCATACGGCGCATACCCGACATACCACGCATGAGCAGGCCACTGTCCGGGCACACACAAGCCTAACGGCCCCGCGATATCGTCGCAGTATTCCGCTGTGCCGGTCTTGCCCGCTTCGTTCACATACACCAACGGCGGGGCATCGATCTCCAATTGCTCCATTGCCCGCGCAGACGCCGTACCCGTGACCACCGTCTCACGCATTCCACGCTGCACCCAGTCCAGATTCACCGGGGACACAAACGGCGGCATATAGTGATGGCCGCGCAAAAATTGGCTCTCGCGCTGCAAGTTTGAATACTCCAACTCATCGCACACGCCCGCATTAAACGTGTAGTTATACGGCACATTCACCCGGTAACGCACGACATCCGTAATGTCATCTTCGACGTTCGGGTCCATGTCGATCTGTGCCGTGTAATTGTCGCGATGCTCCGCACACCACACCTCATCGTAATCAGGGGAGTCTTCCTCGCAGCGGCACGCCAACGACGCCGATTGCTGGATCAGCATATCCTCTTGGAGCAGCAACACCGGCTCCACGCCTTCCGTCAAAATCAAATTCCGCGCGACAATTGGCTCGAAGTCCAGCACGATATTCCCGTTTGCATCCTGCAAGTT
>CBEVZO010000579.1:0-3267 GCA_965554365.1 uncultured Anaerolineae bacterium | reverse complement strand
GTCTGAAACGCCCCCGCGTCAGCTTCGGACACCGCGATCACATGCGCGACGGCATGACACACGGCGCGCTCAAAGCGCGTCAGTCGCCGCCACTGGATCAGAGAATACAGTGCCCCGATCAACCGGCGCAGGCTGCCCCGCTCGGCCTCGTAGATGCTGCGTTGCAGGTCGAATTCAGCATTGAATGAGTCGTAGATGATGGGTGTGTCTGGCTGTTCGTGCTGGATTACGGATAGATACACGGCCATTTCCAGGCTTTCGATCTGCACCAGATCGAACGGGGTTTGGCGCAGCAGGTCCATCAGCCGTGCTGCGTATTCGGGCGCATCAAAACGTCGCTGCATGTCGGCTTTGTCGGTGAGCAGGAGGTCGCGCAGCCGTTGCCCGATAGTGCGGCGTGGCGGAGCCACTACGTCTACGGTGGCGCAGAACTCGTCTAGCGCCGCGCGGTTGAGCCGCAACTGGTCGGGATCGCCAAAGGCCAGCACATGCGCTTCATGTCCTGCAGCGTGGGCGGCACGCATCAGGCCATTGGTGCGCAGCGTACCTCCGGCATGGGGTGGTTCAGGGAGTTGGGCGGTCAGAAAGAGGAGTCGCATGATTGAATTATCCGAGTGTGCAGGATCGATGGTAGGCTATGCAGTAAAAACACGTTGAAAAACCTCTAGCGCACGGGTGGCGGTGTTCTGCCAGGTGAATGTCGCTGCGCGTGCTAATCCGTGCTCGCGCAGACGTTCACGCAGCACTGTGTCGCTTAACATGCGTCGGATCGCGTCTGCAACAGCCGCCGGATCGTCGGGATCGACCAACAGCCCCGCGTCCCCGACAACCTCCGGCAGCGAACTGCGATTGGCGACAATGGGCGGTGTGCCACAGGCCATTGCTTCGAGCGCGGTGAGTCCGAAGCCTTCGTAATGTGAGGGCAGCACAAAGGTCAACGCCCCACTATAGATGGCAGGCATATCGGCATGGGGCGGATTTTCGAGCCAGATCAGGTGTGGTGCTAGCGTCAATGCTTCGGCTTTGGCGAAGATGTCATCGTACAACCAACCACGCCGTCCCGCCAAGACGAGCGGGGGCAGATCTGGTAGTTCTTGCCGCAGCAGATGGTACGCTTCCAGCAAGCCGGGGATGTTCTTACGCGGCTCGAATGTGCCCACAAACAAGAGGTATTCGGCGGGCAGCTTGTGCCGCGCGCGCACTTCCGCGATGGTGGGTTGCGGTGAGGGGCGAAACGCCTCAGTCACGCCTAGTAAATGCACCGTCATACGCGCTGGGGGCACATGGAGCAGGCGCACGAGATCGTCATGTGTGGCCTGGGACGACACCAGAATGTGATCGGCGTGCTGCACCGCCCACGCAATCCGGTCTTTATAGTGGCTGCGGCTCTGGGCGGTCATGAACTGCGGATACAGTAAAAAGTGCAGATCGTGAATCGTGATTACATGCCGTTTACCACCCCACTGTGGCGGGATTACGTCCGGCGTGTGCAAGATGTCCAGGCGGCGCGGGGCTAGCTCAGCGGACAGGCTCCAGCGTTCCCACTGGTGATGGCAGGGCGTCAGGGTATTGACGCGCGCAAAATTCGGCCCCGGCTGTTTGGTGTCACGATCCCGGAAATGATGTACGATCCGGTAGTCGTTAGCCTCATCGAGCCGTGCCAATTCGTCAATCAGATGGCGCGTGTATTCCGCAATACCACCTGGACGGTAGTAGTTCAGTCGAGCGTCGATTCCTATACGCATAGCAGACAAGTATAGCCCAGTCGGGGTTTCCGACAACCCCAAATGCTATGGTATAATTCCCCACTGGACACACAGTTAGTCGTTGGTAGGAGCGCGCTATGGATTTAGCACAAGCAGCCCGCATGATCGAGTGGCTCGATGAAGAGCGCCGGCGGGATAAAAGTACGATTTCTCTGTTGGAAGAACGTCTCGCCCAGCAGAGCGAACAATTCACCCAGATGCAGCGCCGCTTGGATGGTCTGGAAGGTGAACAGTCCAGTATGCGCGCGTCGTATATTCCGATCTCGCACGAACAAGAACTCAGCGAACAACTGCGCACCGAGTTTCAGCAGTTGCTGGAAGGGGTAGAGAGCAAGCGCCTAATGGCGGAGCGCGAAGGTGAGCGCCGTGCCGATATTGCGCGCGAGAGTGTCGCGCGTATGGTGCGTGATCTGGGCGACCGCGCGGAGACGCTAGAACGCGCGATTGAGGAACTTCCTGCTGCGCGTGTCGAACGTGACCGTGTCGCGTCGGCGTTGGCCGCAGTGCAGCAGCGCATGGAAGACCTGACGAAGAAGTTTGAGGAGCCGGAACGCCGCCTTACGTTCCTGGAAGAGCAGCGTCGTCAGGATGCACGGCGTATTTCTGATATTCAGTCGGACCTGCCCGAAATGCAGAAGCAGATCGATGCCACGCGGCCCAAGCTCGAAGGGTTGGAGGGCATGGTGCTACGCAACGAAAAGCGCATTCTCGACACGCAGACCGCCGAGCGTGACCGTCGCGAGGAAATGCAGCAGTTTATCGACCAGCAAACGTTATTGATCCAGCAGCGCGATCAGCAGGTGCAAGAACTCACGCGTACCTTCGGCTCGTATGACGAGGATATGCGGCGCTATGTGGAGCGGTTCGAGGGTTGGGCGGAGACACATCGCCAGATGCGCAAGGTGTTAGAAGATTTCGAGCGGATTGCGGAACGCCTGGGCCGTCGTATCAATGAGGTGGCCGAGATGCAGCGTCTTTCCGAGGAGCGTTTCCGCCAGGAATGGAACGACTGGATCACCGACGATCAGAAACGCTGGAAGCAGTTCACGCTGACCAACGACGAGGCGTGGCGCAACCACGAAAAGCAGCTTGAGCAGTTCCGTCAGTCGGTGGATGTCATCCGGGATGGGCTGGTTCCGCTGCGGGCGAGTGTGGATCGGATGTGGCAACTTGAGCGGGCGCGCGCGGAAATGTATCGCGACCGCTACCAGGCGATGCTGCTGGAATATGATCAGACTGAGCGTCTCGGCCCGTCGGCGATTGCGCCGTCGAGCAGCAATGGTGGCGACGAGATGTAATCGCGCGACAGACGACTAACCATTACTGCAAATTGTGCTTTATCACCGCCAAGTGCCTGACAGTTGGACTTCACAGCATTTCCCGAAACCCACTATAATGGGAAGCAGGAGTACCGTGAAGATATCGAACTAATACATTAGGGCACGGGCGGTTTTTATTTTTTTGAGCGCGCAGGCCATTTTGGGCAGGCGTTGCGAGCCAA
>CBEVZO010000578.1:0-3276 GCA_965554365.1 uncultured Anaerolineae bacterium | reverse complement strand
GTTGCTGCTGATCGCGGGTGCGTTGTGGCTTGCGGTGTTCGTGGGGCATGTTCCGCTTGCCGATACAGGGCAATTTGCCGAATCAGAGGACGATGTCGCGAGCGACGCCATGCCAGGGCCGTTTACGGTCCTTTCGAAATATAGCCAGGTCCTTGAAGGGCCTGGCGATCTACCAGATGAACCAACCGAGGATGCAGACTCACACACTAGAGTAGAGCAAGCCCTACCCCTACACGAACAAGAATCTGGCGCTCAACCGGACGAAGCGCATGACGAGGAATCCTCCGCGCTGATCCGCCCGTACCACACGGTGCGCGGTTGGGCGTGGCAGCATGCGCTGCAACTTACGCTGATTCCGGTGGCGCTGATCTTGTCGCTGCTGACGTACAGCGAGAACGTTAAGACGACAGCGGACGGTGTGGTGTTTGATGTGGTGATCACGACGGGCGGCGCGTGGATGTGGCTGCTGAGTGTGATCGTGTGGCTCGTCATTCTCGGCGTGGATGTGCGTAGTCTGCCGGAGCGCGTGCGCGGTTGGCGTGACAGTGTTCCGAATGGGGCCAGCCTGGTCAATCGTGCGGTGCGTGGCATCGATTGGCCGCTGATCATGCTGGCACTGATTATGGTTGCCGGCGCGTGGTTCCGGCTGCTGGACCTGGAACGTACGCCGCCGGAGATGACGAGCGACCACATCGAGAAGTTGCTCGACGCGCTCAAAATCCACGAGGGTTATTACGCGGTATTTTTCCCCAACAACGGCGGACGCGAAGCCTTCCAGATGTATGTTGTGGCGTTCATCGCGGATACGTTGGGCGTGGGCTTCAACTTCACCGCGCTCAAGCTGGCGACGGTGATCGAGGGCGTGCTGACGCTGCCCGCTGTGTGGTGGATGGCGCAGCAAGTGATCGGTACACACACACCGGAACGGCGTCAGATGGGACGTTGGATCGGCGTGGGGCTGGCGGGACTGTTGGCGCTCAGCGCGTGGCATGTGATGCTGTCGCGGTTGGGGCTGCGGATCGCGCTCACCCCGCTGACCGTCGCGCTGGTGATTGGTTTCACGGCGCGTGTGATGCGTCACGACCGGATGCGCGATTGGCTGGCGCTCGGCGTGATGTTGGGCGCGGGCGTGTATTTTTATCAGGCGAACCGGATGCTGCCGTTGATCGTGGTCGTCGGGGCAGGGTTGGCGCTGCTGGCGACGGTGCGCGGTGGGCGCGATTTACTGCGCGTGGTCGGAACTGGGCTGCGCGTAACGCTGATTGCGTTGGGGCCGGTGGCGCTGCTGGCGGGCATCGGGATATCCTCGCACATGCTGCCATTCCTCGCGGCGGGTTGGTGGGCGGGAGTCGCGTTATGGCTGCGCACGGGACCCGGAATAGAGCGTATTGCCGGGCGTATTGCCATACGCCCCTACGACATGCGCACGGGATCGCCGTCCGCGTTGCTCGGCGGACTGCTGGCGGCGAGCGTGGTGAGTGTGGCGCTGGTGATTCCGATGCTCCATTACACGGAACTGTATCCCGACCAGTTCTGGAACCGCACACGGGGGCGACTCTATGGCGAAAGCGCGTTTGTGCGCGAGGACGACAACGGTGTGCTGGTGAGCTATGAGCCGACAGCGCGCGAACAGTGGGATCGCTTTTGGGATCAGCGCGACGTGTTCGAGGAGAACTATTACGACGCGCTGCGCATGTATCATTGGGAAGGTGACGCGGGGTGGATCAGCAACGCGCGCGGCTATCCGGCGCTGGGTGCGGTGATGGGGGGGTTGCTGATGCTTGGCGTGATCCTGGGCGGCGTGTGGATCGTGCGTGAGCGCGATTGGGTCATGCTGCTGCTGCCGGTCAGTGTGTTGATCATGCTGCTGCCCTCGGCGCTGACGCTGGCGTACACGATTGAGAATCCGAGCTTCACGCGCGCCAGCGGCACGATCCCCGCGATTTTCATGTTGGCAGGGCTGCCGTTGGGCGTGCTGTTCTACCGGCTGAGCCGCATCCCCCGGCGCGCCTGGGGCGTACCGTTGGGTGGACTGGCGGCGCTCGTGATTTTGGCGGGCGTGTGGAGCAGCGTATATGGCTGGAACCACACGAATTTCTACACCGACTACCACTTGAGCTACAGCCACAGTTGGAAGCCCTACCGCGAGATCGCCAAGCCGTTGCGCGCGTTCGCGGAGGGTGAGGGCAGCTATGGCAATGCATTTATCGTCGCGTGGCCGCATTGGTTGGATCATCGCATCCTGGGCACGATGGCGGGTGATATCCGTTGGCCGAACGGGTTGGTCACGCGTGAGCAGTTGGTCCCGCTGGTGCTGCGCAACCAGGGTACACCGTATGAGTATGATTCCGCCAAGCCGCTGTTCGTGATGTTTCATGCGGATGATCCCGACACGCTGGCCTACCTGGAAAACCTGTTCCCCGGCGGGGCGGTGGTGTTGTACGAGTATGCGTGGGAAACGGGCGTCAACCAGACCAGTCATGGGGCGTTTTTCATCTACACGGTGTCGGCGGGGGATGTTGCCGGGTTGGGGCAGTAGATGGGGATTTGCGTGGTTCCGCCGCCGGTTAAAACACGGGGCTACTGTAGAAAGCTGGAAAGCCCACTCAAGGGGCTGCCAGGTGAGGGCCGTTTCACGGTCCGGCTTGTATGTAGCCCGGTCCATGTGGGCCGGGCGATCTACGATGACCGCACCAATTTGCCGAACTCACGACTGAGGAAACCATGCGGCGGGTGTGTATGTGTGGGGATACCAGGCGCGCGTGGTGGGTCGCGTGCATTGGGGAGCGGAGGAATGCGACTTCGCGTGTATAATGGACGCGTACAATCGCAAGTCTGCAAGAAGAATGGAAATGCAGCATGGCTGCTCAGGATAATGATTTCAAATTCCGGTCGATCCGCCAGTCGAGCGTGGTGGACCAGATTATCGACCACTTCAAGCACGCGCTGATCAATGGCGAACTCAAAACCGGGCAGCGCTTGCCGTCCGAAAACGAGCTATGCAAACAGTTCGGGGTGGGGCGCAGCGCGATCCGTGAGGCGATGAAGATCCTCAAGGCGTTGGGTGTAGTGACGATCCAACAGGGTGCGGGCACGACCATTGTGCATGAACCGTCGCCGGTGATGCTCAACCCGCTGGTGTTCGCGATTATGTTGGAAGCCGATGTCTCCGGCAAGTTGGTCGAATTACGCCGTATGATTGCGATTGGCTATTGCGAGCTAGCGTCACACCATGCGACCGGCGCGGATTGGGAGCGGATTGAAGCGGCGGCGGAC
>CBEVZO010000577.1:0-3281 GCA_965554365.1 uncultured Anaerolineae bacterium | reverse complement strand
GATGAGTGGGATGGTGCGCGGTGCAATAATTCAGTGTCACCGCATAAGAGCAAACAGACGACGCCGGTGCGCCAGTATGAAGGGCGTGGTGACAGTCCGTTCGGGGTAGTGGATATGGCGGGCAATGTATGGGAGTGGTGCTTGACGGCGCATGAAACAGGTAGCGATGAGTTGGCCGGAACGGATGTTCGCGTGTTGCGGGGCGGGTCGTGGAACAACGCCAATTCAGACCTCTTCCGCGCGGCGTATCGCTACGGGAATCAACCTCAGTTCAGGAGCGACAGCTTCGGGTTCCGCTGCGCCCGCTCTCGCTGAGCGCAGCGAAGCATAACTCTGTTTTCTGATCGCTGGATTCTGGACTCTGGCAGGGTCGGGGGTGGGCTTTGGGGTGCGGCGGGGCAGCCCACAAATCTCGCCGTAGGCGAGTCGCCACATTTTCACTACCGGCGTTGCGTATAGTCATGTACGCAGCCGCACATGATCACACCACTCCGGGGTAGCTCACAGCAGCGCGCCCCGGTGTTTTTGCGTGTGAGGCGCTCTAAACGGCGCAAAAACTTGAGGGTTAGCGCGCGCTGGCGTATACTACGGTGACTTGAGCTACCCTACATCCCACTGTGAGCATCCTCATGACGCGTATTTTCATCTCCTACAGCCGTAAAGACGAAGAATTCGCCCGGCGACTGGCTACCGATCTGGAGAAGCTGGGTGCAGATGTCTGGATCGATGTGGACGACATCCCGGCGGGGATGAATTGGAGTACGGCGATCCAGCAGGGGTTGGATACTTGCGACGTGATCATTGTAGTCATCTCGCCGGATTCGATGGCGTCGTCTAATGTGGCGGATGAGTGGCAGGCGTTTCATGATGATAAAAAGCCGATCATCCCGGTGCTGTGGCGACCGGTTAAACGGGTGCATTTTCAACTGCGGCGCATTCAGTACATTGATTTCCACGCGAAAGACTATGATTTCGCGTTCAAGCAGCTTCATAAGGCACTGTGGAAGAAGGGATTCAGGCTCGAACCGTTGTCAGTGCTTGGCCGGGAGGCGCAGGTTGCAGAGCCGAAGTCTACGCCTGTCCGGGATGAGGCAGTTTTGTACCCGGAGGCGCGGAATTCGGAGTGGGAATCTTCGCCTATCAAGCCTAAGTCGTTCCGTCGTTCTTGCGTGACGGTGTCCGTGATGACGTTTCTGGCGGTGATAGCAGTGGTGGCCGTGATATTGAGCGGTGTCTTGGTTGGCGGCGATGGTAGTGATGATCCGAATGACCTCATAGCCGTTGTTACGGTGGCGAGTACCACACCTGCGGGCACGGAAGGGCCAATCCCAACGCGTGATGCAGGGGCGACGCTGTCGGCGGCGATCGCGCAAACGTAGTCTCCAACCGCTGTGTGGTGGACGGCGACGGCGGAGGCGTGGACTGCTACCCCGTCCCCTACTATGACATTTACCCATACGCCCAGTCCTGTGCCGACGAATACGCTCGTGGTGACGCTCACGCCGCGCCCGACGTTTGCGCCCCGTGCGACGGTAGTGCCGGGTGCGTTGCAAGCGATGGTTGATGATGCAAGAGACTTCGAGGGACACAACCGCAATTGGGAGCCATTCGTGTATACATTCGGTGGTGTGGAGATGATGCTGGTCCCGGCGGAGTGTTTCTATATGGGCAATACAGACTATGGCCCGGTGCATCGGGTATGTTTTGACGAGCCGTTTTGGATTGATAAAACGGAAGTGACGAATGCGCAGTTCGCAACATTCCAGGGGAAAGCAGCGGAAGGGGCGTATTATCCAGGGGATATGCGCCCGCGGACGAGGATTACATGGGACGAAGCGCAAGCGTTCTGCGAGAGTCGGGGCGCGCGACTGCCGACTGAGGCGGAATGGGAGTTTGCTGCGCGGGGACCCGATGCGTGGAGGTATCCCTGGGGCGATGACTTTGATCCAGATTATGTGGTGTATGGCGGGAATGCGTCTGATGCATCAGCGGTAGGCAGTCTGTTAGCTGGTGCGTCGTGGGTTGGGGCGCTGGATATGAGCGGCAATGTGTGGGAATGGGTGGCGGATTGGCACAGTGGGGAATATTATGCCACGCTGCCGAATGGCGTGGTCAATCCTACAGGACCCATATCGGGCGCAAAGCGTGTGCTGCGGGGCGGTTCGTATGCGGATGAGGACTATTTCAAAACTCGCGCGGCGTTTCGCGAAGACTATTTCCCACTCTATACAGAACGCACTGTGGGCTTCCGCTGCGCCAGTTCAAGCTGACGGCGAGGTCGGCATTGTGTTGTAGTTTACGCTGGGTGCTGGCGTGTAGACAGACCAAACTCACACGATACACACAACTCCGGGGAAGCCCCAGTGGCGCGCCCCGGAGTGTTTTGTATGCTCGTGGTGCGTGATGAATGTCATGCAAACTTGAGGGTTAGCGGCGGCTGGCATATACTACGTGTTGTGCTATCCTACATCCCACTGCGAGTATCCCTATGGCGAATGTCTTTATCTCTTATAGTCACAAAAACAAAAGGTTCACCCGACGACTGGCGATTGATCTTGACACGCTTGGCGCGGACGTATGGTTCGATGTGGACGATATCCCAGCAGGGATGAAATGGCATAAGGCGGTTGAGAAGGGGCTTGACGATTGCGACGTGATGCTGCTGATTGTCTCGCCTGCTTCGATGAAATCGAAACATGTAGATGATGAGTGGATGGATTATTATACTGCCGGAAAGTTGATCATCCCGATACGGTGGCGACCGGTTAAGGGGATGCTGCCTCCTCAATTGAAGAATATTCAGTATATTAATGCCTACCGGAGAGAATATTCTGTTGTGCTTGAGGAACTTCATAAGAGATTAGAGGATGAGGGTATCAAGCTGAAGCCGCTGTCGCTTCTTGATCCCGATGTGCAGCCTTCAATGCGGAAGCGGTTGTTGTGGGCGGCGTTGGCGCTGTTGCTGCTGGCAGCGATCATACTCCTGGCGCTGCATAGTACGTTTGGCGATGGTGGTGACGATGATAAGGCGACCGTTGCGGTAGATACGGCGGCGTTGACGGCGCAGGCTGTGACGCCAACGCTAGCGCCCACGTCACCGCCGGTCGCGACAACAACGCTCACGCCAACGCCGACACTGTTGCCCACTGCGACCGTTATCCCTAGCCCTACCCTTACGTCGCTGCCCACCGCGACCGCAACCTCCACCCCCACCGCGAGGCCGGCTTTGCTACAAGCAGCGTTAGATCGCGCGTGGAATTTTACTGGGACCAACGGCGGTT
>CBEVZO010000576.1:0-3281 GCA_965554365.1 uncultured Anaerolineae bacterium | reverse complement strand
CCTACCCCACCGCAATACAATCGTGCGTTTTATCATGATAAACGAACGCCCCGTTCCCGTACGGTTTTGATGTGTTTTGACTACTATTTTGTGATGCAATAGTGGGGTAGGGGGGTGTCTATATTGGTTGTGATCAAAAGCGATCATAACCCTGTGTTTGCAGCGTTGATTTTGTTCCGCATCCCCCTACCCCGATCACCCTGTGTCACGATCTGATATCCACACCTCGTTTTGTATCCTAATGTTGCCCCGGGGCAACATATAAAAAAGCACCAGCCTTTGCAGCCCAGTGCTTGTATACGATACAGCGTCGCGGATGATCAATCATCGCCAACCTGTTGTTCCACAATCTCCAACAGTTTGCGCAGCGCGGCCACCTGCGCTTTCACCTGCTCGGGTTTTTCCTGCTTGAGCCATTCTTCAGCCACCAGCGCCAGATCAGCCTCCGACATCTGACTCGCCAGCTTCGACCAGCGGTTCGCCACCCGCTCAGAAGTAACCTCTCCAGGAGAAGCAGCTTTGGGCTTGGTTTCGGAGAGCAGGGCGGCAAGATTATCAGTTTCCACGAGTCGTCTCACGCGTTCCGCAGAAAGGTCTTGCTCCACAATCATCTGCGCCAGCTTAAATTGTGTCGCCTCATCTGCCACCTTGAGTACAAAGCGCAGCCGCTTTTCCTCCAACCGATAGCGATCCGCGAGTTCCCATACCTGATCCGGTAAACGCAACAAAGCCTGCAAACGACTGAACTGCGACCGCTCAATCCCACCCAATGCCGCGCGCAAATTAGCCCCTTCACCACGCGGCACGCGATGCTCCAATGCCTGGCGATACCATGCGTTCGGAATGGACTTGGAGTAATCAGGGCGAATCTCGTACAGGTCAAGCAGCAACGTGGCTAACTGGCGCGCCAATGCAATCGCGGATAACTGCTCACGACTGGTGTTTTCAGCAGCTTGCCGCCAGGGACTCGCATCGGGCACCACAATACATTGAATCTGCTCAAAGCCATTCGCGACCCAGATATTCAACCAGTGATGTGCCCAATAGCGGCGTTCGCCTGTTTCAATGCGATAATATCCTGCCTCGTCGATTTCCGTAACGGTAATCGGGCTGACCTGTCCCCCATGTCGGATGGTAGCCGCTGTTGCCACAATCGACCGCAGCAAATCTTCTTCCGGCCCTGGCTCTCCAGGAGGATCCACTTCGATAGGATCAGCGTCGCGGGCTTCGGGGTTACGATCTAAGAGCGCCTGCCAGTCGGGACGCGGACGTCCCAATTTGGTGACTTCATCCGCAACCAACGCTTCCCATTGCTCTAGCGCCTGACGCGCATTGATATGTCCCGTCAAAAACTCACTCCGAATAGGATCGGGTAGCACGCGGCGCGGCTGGGCCGGATCAGGGCGCACACGCTCCAGCACAATCCGCACAACCTTCATACCTTGACCAGAAATTTCCTCCGCAGATTGCGCAAAATCCCCAAGATCGCCCATCGCTTCCAGTAACGCGCGTGTGCCTTTTGAGCGTCGCTTCGCCATACTATTCGGCTCCTGATCTCAGAATACGTTGTACCAGCTCACGGACAAACCCCATGTAAGCCCGCGCAGCCGTGCAGCGCTCATCGTACATGAATATCGACTCGCACGCATCATGCGCGTAAGACACCGCTACATTCACCGGAATTGCCTGTTCAAAAAGGCGGGGACCGTAAAATGGATGTTCGGCATAGAGTTCTAGATTCTCACGTTCCAGCGTCACGCGCTGATCATATTTGACTGGTAAAACCCCCGTCAGGGCAACCGGCACTTCCCACGTCTGTCGCACTTCAGCGACCTTCTCGACAATCGCCTGCAAACCGATCGTCTCCAAGAAACGCAGTTCCACCGGAATCACGACATCTGTCGCGGCCACCATCGCCAGCGTTGTCAGGCGCGAGAACGAAGGCATGGTATCGATTACCACCCAATCGTATTGATCGGCTACGCTGCGCAACGCCTGTCGCAATCGCACAGCAAACCCATGATCCTCCGCCAAACGCGAGTTCACACCGTCCAGGGTAGGGGATCCCGGCAGCACATGCAGACTCGTATCCCATACCGAGGGCACAGTCAACCGCTGCAAGACCGCACCCGCTCGCGACGGGGGCGACAGCAACACCTCGCCCAAACTCTCTGCACGATCCCATTCGCGCCGCCCAGTAGTTAAGAGCGTGGCGTGTGCTTGCGAGTCCGTATCCACCAGCAAAACACGATGCGGCATTTGATTGTGCCGCAGCAAAATTACCAATCCATGCGCCAAACTAACTGCGGTCGTGGTTTTGCCCACGCCGCCCTTATTATTGGTCAGACAAATGCTGCGCACCGCCGACCCTCCTGGTTGCAATAATCCGATATTGGAACATCACGCGAGGTTTTATGTATGAGAAAGATTAATAAATAAACAACGTGCAAAGCACAATCTTAAGTCGCGTTTTTCCGCCTGATTTGACACTGTACACTTATGAGTAACAAAGAGCTTCACAATTTTCCGATGTTTTCGCATCAAAATACTTCGTCGAGTCTTCATCAAGACTCTAAGCCAGCCAAATACCACGCAGCAGCCAACTCCAATAGACGCTGCACATAGATTGTACGACGCATACTCAGCCCAAAACGCAAGCTCATTTCGACCAAGGCATCCCACACCGGCTGATCAATGTAAATCGTCGTTCGTTGGAGTTCGCCAGACTGCAACTCAAGGTTCTTTAGCGGTATTTTCACCGGACGATCCAACAACTCGCGCAAGCCGAGAATACCGGAAACGCTAACAGCCCCCGCAGGCAGTTTGAGTTCTTCCCCCAACAACACGTGCAAATCCGTGATCAACTCAATCGCTGCGTCGTTATAGACATCAGCAGTGCTCACCGCAGCTTCAGCCCCTTTTGAGCGCTCTTTAGACAGCAGCTTCATACGCGTGTGAATATTGACAGCAAAATACCCGGTCGTCGAGACCCGGTGCTTAGGGGGTCGTCCGGGTTTGCCGGTCAGGGGGGTAGCTTGCTGTTCTTTCACCATCTCGATCAAACGGCGAAAGCTTCCATCGCGATCATTCACCCCAACACTCCACGACAGCTATACTCATGCTGATCACTCAATCTCATCGCGCAACCGCGCGGCATCCAACGCCGGAGCGTTGATCCGGTCCATGCCAAACTCGACAGCGTACCATAACGCGGCTCCAGCAAGCTTTATCGCTTTGCGAGGATATCCGCGCGACAAATCGTACAACAAGTCAATCGCATC
>CBEVZO010000575.1:0-3282 GCA_965554365.1 uncultured Anaerolineae bacterium | reverse complement strand
CATGCGCCACCACACGCAATTCGTTCGGTGTGTCGTTTTGCTGCACGATATTCGACATACCCCACTCGCTGATCTTGCTCCGCACGCCATCCTTAACCCGTTGCAGGGAATACCAGCCATCGGCGGCGATCAGGAACATATAGAAGTTAGCATCATCGCGGTAACGAAACACCACACCAAACTGCGCCTCATCTGGCGGACCAGCTACGAGACGCGCCGTGACACGCAGATCGAAATCGTTAAATTTGCGGTCCAGTGTGGAGTAAATCACGTTATCGGAGAGCGGCACACCATGCGTCAATAGCAACGCATCACCATCCAGCCACGCCGCCCACGCGCCCGCCGACTCGAACGCCAAATCGCCCGCATACACGATCTCCGCTGCATCACGCCCCGGATACAAATCCCACTCGTCGTTGAGATCGTCAAACGAGGTCGCATATAACAACTCACCCGGCGCGGGACGCGGGACGCGTAATTCGTAGAGCCAATCGGTCATCACACCCAGTGTAACGCCCAGGCCCAGCATAATCATAAGCCACAGCACCACACCGATGCCCTGCGCACGACGCAGCAGCGGATTCGTCAGGATGTCGCCAGCGGAACACGCGCGGCACAGTGGACGCAACAGGCTGGCGATCGCATACCATACCGCCAACGCTGACTGGAACACCAACACTCCCGCCACGATCCGCACGCCGAGCGCAAGATCGACGAGCGTGCGCCGCACCAAGCCAGCCTCGGTAGTGTCAGTTGCAGCGGAAAGAATCCAGAGCATTATTCCAATCGGAAAACCAACCAGCAGCATCGCTGCCGAAATACGTGCCAGCCATAGCCCACTGCGGCGGCGCTGCGCCAGATGGTACATCACCTGAAACTGAAACAAACTCGTTCCCGCAAGCAGCAGCACACCGATCACCTGTAGCTGCATATCCTGTGCATAGATATCGCCAGGACGCGTGATGCGCAACCGGGAACTAATATCGATGCGCTCGAACTCCAACGTGTAGAGGTTATAGCTCAGCGCCAGCGCCGCGATCAGCAGCAGCACACCAAACACAAAAAAATGCGCGCGCATCAGGCGCAACGTCAACTCCGGCCAGCTTATTCGGTCCCGCTGCGCGTCATTCATCCCAGTCACGATGCAGATTCCTCGGTTACTTCTACCTCGCGTACTACCACATCATCAAATGCCACATCGACATAATCAAGTCCCGCCCGCGCCAGCAAACCAAAGCCTGCACCGGGACGATCATCCTCTGTCACGCTCACCGCGCCGGAGGGTTGCTCATCGATCCACACAGTCAATGTGTCTTCGAACAACTCCACGCGCAGCACCAATGTTTCGTTTGCGTCTTCACGTTCCACCGGAGCCGCATCATCAGGCGTCAGGTCGATCCACGTGCCGCTGTCGAAACGCATTAGTTGCCATGCGCCCGCCCGTGTGACCAACAGCGCCAGGAAGTCTTCGTCATCCTCATACGCCAACACCACCCCCGCCTGTGCATCCGCACCACCTTCACGAAAGATGATCGTCGTTTGCAAATCATAATCCGCCAGCGTCACCTGGAAATCCGGCACAGACCACACGCCTACCCCCGGCGACACCACACGTAGCAGCAGCATCTCATCGCCATAGGCAACAGTGGCTTTGGGTGTATCACGTTCCAACCACCGGCTGCTGTAGGTCGAGAAATCATCCTCAAACAGCACATTGTCGCCCGGTCCCTGGCCCCAAACACACAGCGGGAAGACCAACAGTACCAATAGCACTGTGCTACTCACTACTAACCGTTGCAGTCGTGCAGCGCGTTGCATAGCATCCCTCTCCACACTAAATCGAAACTGATTGTAGCACGCCAGTACGCGGAGTTGAACCGTTAATCGCTCTGCGGCTGTCCTACGATGCAAGATAACCCAGACGTTGCAACGCTCGCGCCGCCAGCACACCAAAACGGCTTTCCGTACCGTACATCTCGATCACGTACCAGTACGAATCGGCTGCGCCCTGCGGATCGCCACGCTGTTCCAGAATTACCCCAAAGTAGTAGCGCACGCGCGCCAGAGTCGAGTCTTGCGTCATCGCACGATTGAGCACCTCATACGCGTGTTCATTATCGCGTAGTTGATAGTACGCCCACCCTAAACTCGCCGTGATATCAGGATCGGTGGGCGCAGTGCTGCTGGTACGTTCGATGAAGTCAAACCCAACATCATCCAGCCGGAACCCAGTATCCGCGTAAAACGCCGCCAACGCACGCTGCCAACGGATCGCGTCCGGGTCCAGTTGGATCGCCTCGTTATACCAGCGTTCGGCCCCGGCCATATCGCTAAGATATTGCAATGATGTAGCGATCTCTGCCGCCAATGCAGGATTAGCCGCGTCGAGCGCAAACGCACGCATAAACGCATCGTGCGCCGCCGCGTGATCGCCCGCCAGTCGCCAATGCAACCCCATCAGGTAATGCAACTGCGGATCGTTAGGCGACATTGCCAACGCCGCTTCGATGTCCGGCAATCCGTCACGGCCCTGCTGATCACGCACAAAGCCCAGATAACCAAGCGCCAGCGGATTGATCGCATTCACCTCAATAGCGCGGGTCAAGGCACGTTCGGCGAATTCCCATTCACTCAGGCCCGCCAATGTTACGCCCAAAACAGTGTGCGCCTCGGTCAATGGTTCCTGCGTATACGCATTCAACGCCTTGCGCACCACTGTGGCACGCGCAGACCAATCATGATCCGTCGCAGCGAGATCGAGATACGTTGCCGCCAGCCCCGGATCATCCACCGCCAACAGTACCCCCAGCCAATAGAGTACCTGCGGATCACCCGGCATCAGCATATAAAGCCGCGATAGCGTATCACTCAGCGCCACCCAATCGTGACGTGTAATCTGCTGTTGGGCAAGCTGCCGCAAGGTATGCGGATTATCATCCTCCGCGTCAATCCCCGCATAAAACAATGCGGTAGCCCCCGCCGTATCGCCGCTGCGCTCCAAAATCCCTTGTAACGTGTCGCGCCGCGCCGGCGTCCATCCACCATATGCCGCTAACGCATAGAGATACACTCGCGCTGCGTCATCGTCTCTGGCGTCCAAACTCAACTGCACCAGCCGTTCATAGAGTACTGTCGCATCGCCGACGCGGAACCACACACGCTGATAATCACGCTGTGCGGCAGTGAAATCCCGCTGCCCCGCCGCGCGATCCCCCGCCGTGAACCAGCGCTCCACGCCGCGACTCAGAGGGGCAACATGCGCCAGCAACAAAAAAACCGCAA
>CBEVZO010000574.1:0-3288 GCA_965554365.1 uncultured Anaerolineae bacterium | reverse complement strand
CCCCTATTGCAGCCGCATCTGCTGCACGGTCGCGCTGAAAAATGCGCTGGCGCTCAAGGACAAATACCCCGACGCAGCGATCACTATCCTGTACCGCGACATCCGCACGTATGGGTTCAAGGAACGGCTCTACACAGAGGCCCGCGCACGCGGCGTAATTTTCGTGCGCTATGACGATGAGACACGCCCTACTGTGACTACTGATGGCGGCCTGCGCGTTGAAGCATGGGACCCGGTACTCAAGCGCCGCCTCACGCTGACGCCCGATCTGCTGGTGCTGAGTATGCCGGTGGTCCCGCACGACGATGCGGCGCAGGTCGCCGGGCGGTTTAAAGCAAACATCGACGCGGACGGCTTCTTCCTGGAAGCACACGTCAAGCTGCGCCCTGTGGATTTCGCGTCGGACGGCGTATTTATGGCGGGCATGGCGCACTATCCCAAGCTGCTGGACGAAAGCATGATCCAGGCACAGGCGGCGGCGGCGCGTGCGGCGCGCGTGCTGAGCCAGGAAACGCTGAAAGCAGGCGGGCGTGTGGCGGTGGTGGACGAGGCGTTATGTACTGGCTGCCTGACGTGTGTGCGAATTTGCCCGTTTGGCGTGCCGCAGATTAAACCGGACCTGACCGGCGTGGGGAACATTCTGGGCGCGGCCCAGATCGAGACCGCCGTGTGTCAGGGCTGTGGATCGTGTGTCGCGGAATGTCCGGCGCAAGCGATCCAGTTGATGCATTACACCGACGCCCAAATCAAAGCGAAGGCTGCCGCGCTGCTGGGTTCGCCCGCAGGCTTTGTGGCACTAGGCGACATCAAAACGTTTTGAAGGGGGCCTCGCCCGCTGGTGGTTCTAATCCCCGAGCCAGTGGGAGTGAGGCCCCCTCACCAAACCGCAGGGGGACTGCGGTTTCGTGAACGATGTAGGAGGTTGGCCGCGATGACCAACACACAGCTACAGATTATAGCGTATTGCTGCGAACACTGCGCCTATGCCGCCGCCGATCTTGCTGGGAGCCTGCGGATGCAGTATCCGCCTGCGATCAAGATCGTGCAGTTGCCCTGCACAGGACGCATTGACGTGCTGACGGTGCTGCGTGCCTTCGAGGATGGGGCGGACGGCGTAATGGCGGCGGGTTGACTGCCCGGCGACTGCCATTACCTGGAAGGTAATGCCAATGCGAAACGCCGGATCGCGCGCATACAGGAATTATTGGCGCAGATCGGGCTGGAGTCAGAGCGTGTGCGCATGTTTAACATGTCCGCCGCGATGGCGGGCGAATTCGTGACTGCGGCCACCGCCATGAACGAACAAGTCTCAGCGCTGGGGCCGAATCCGCTGCGCGCCCCAACCAAGTCAACCACCGAGCCGGAGCAGGAGCGTGATCTATGATTGTTGCCGAACAGAAATCCTTAGACGAAATCAGAGCGCTGATCGGCGCGGCGAACAACGTGCTCGTCGTCGGTTGCGGGACGTGCGTCACCGTCTGTTTTGCGGGCGGCGCACGCGAGGCGGCAATCGTCGCATCCTCCCTGCGCATGGCGACGAAGTTGAACGGGGATGACAAAACCGTCACCGACGTCACCGTCCAGCGCCAATGTGAATGGGAATATCTAGACGAAGTCGCGGAACAGGTCGGCGCGGTGGACGTGGTACTCTCGCTCGGCTGTGGGATTGGCGTGCAGGCAATGGCGGAACACTTCCCGAATGCGTGGATTGTGCCCGGACTCAACACCAGTTTCCTGGGTTTGCCCACCGAGCAGGGCGTCTGGGCGGAACGCTGCGCAGCCTGCGGCGACTGCGTACTCGGTTTGACCGGCGGTATCTGCCCCATTGCGCGCTGTTCAAAGTCGCTGCTCAATGGGCCGTGCGGCGGCTCGGAGGATGGGCACTGCGAGATTGATCCCGAAGTCCCGTGTGCGTGGCAGTTGATCTACGACCGGCTCAACGGCGCCGGCAAACTCGATTTGTTGATGAATATCCAGCCGCCCAAGAATTGGCAGACGTCCCGCGACGGTGGTCCGCGCAAGATTGTCCGTCAGGATTTACGTCTGACGCCGGATGAGGAGGAGTAAACGCCGATGACTGCACCACAAGCACACCGCAACAACGGGTATCTCGTGGGGTCCAACCTGGAGCGCGTATTGCGCGGGGGGCACTTCGCGGCGACTGGCGAACTCGGTCCGCCTCAGAGCGCAGACGTTGACGTGATCCGCGAAAAAGCAGGGTTGCTCAAAGGGCACTGCGACGCGGTCAACATCACCGACAACCAAACAGCGATTGTGCGCATGTCGAGCATCGGCGCGGGCACGATTGTCGTGCAGGAAGGATTGGAGCCGATCATCCAGATGACGTGCCGCGACCGCAACCGGCTCGCCATCCAGAGCGATCTGCTAGGCGCGTATGCGTTGGGGATGCGCAATGTGCTGTGTCTTACGGGCGATCATCAGCAATTCGGCAACCATCCCACCGCGAAAAACGTGTTTGATATGGACTCGGTCCAGTTGATTCAGATGGTGGCGCAGATGCGCGATGAGGGCGTGTTCCAGTGTGGTGACGCATTCAAGGGCCAGGAACCGCGCTTTTTCGTTGGTGCGGCGGCGGCCCCATTCGCTGATCCGCTTGACTTTCGCCCCATTCGTCTCGGCAAAAAGATCAAGGCGGGCGCGGACTTTATTCAGACGCAGTTGATCTACGACATCGAGGCTTTCAAAATCTACATGGAAAAGGTGCGACAACTGGGCCTGCACGAACAAACCTACATTCTAGCGGGCGTGGGACCATTGAAAAGCCCTGGCATGGCGCGTTACATGAAGAATAACGTGCCAGGCCTGCTGGTCCCGGATGCACTGATTGAACGCATGACCGCCGCCAGTGCGCCCTGGGCGGGCAAATCCAAAGACGAACTCACCAAAGAGGACAAACGCGCCCGGTCGAAAGCCTATAAAGAAGAGGGGATCAAGATTTGTATTGAGTTGATCCAACAGTTGCGCGAGATCGAGGGCGTGTCGGGCGTGCATATCATGGCGATTGAGTGGGAAGAAGCGGTTCAGCCGATTGCCGAGGGTGCGGGCTTGCTGCCGCGTCCCACCGTGAAGACCCCGACAGCATAGCCGCAGCGTAGGCAAGGTAGGAGACAAGCATGGATGATCAACAGCCTGGGAATGGGATGACCATCAATCCTGATCTGGCACGGCGCGTGCAGGAGGAACTGGGGCAGAACGTCTATCTGTGTTACCAGTGCGTCCGGTGTACCAGCGGGTGTCCGATTGCCGAGTATCTCGATTGGCAGCCCA
>CBEVZO010000573.1:0-3288 GCA_965554365.1 uncultured Anaerolineae bacterium | reverse complement strand
GTATCTGGATGGCGGCCTCGCGTACCCCATGGCGTGGATGCTGGGCCCGACGTATTCTAGCTCTGCCCCCGGTGCGCTCGGCGATCAGACGCGCGCGATCCTCCCGCGTTATCAGCGCGTGAACATTTTCGCGGCGGTCGAGATCGATGGCTGGGAATGGTATCTCGTGGGGCCAGAGCAATGGGTGCGGCAGACGAGTGTCGCCCGCGTGCTGATGGTCGAGCCTCCGATGCAGGTCAAGGGACGTTGGTTCGCGATAGACCTCTACGAGCAGGTCATGATCGCCTATGAGGAAGATACCCCCGTCTTTGCGACGCTGATTTCGTCGGGCCTGGAAGACTGGGAAACCAACGAGGGCCTTTTCACGGTCTGGTCACGGCAGCGCAACGGGCATATGAGCGGCGCAATGGGCCAGCCGGATTTCTACTCGCTGGAAAACGTGCCCTACGTGATGTACTACGACGATGCGATCTCGCTGCACGGCACGTACTGGCATGATGGCTTCGGCTACCGCCATTCGCACGGCTGCGTGAACCTGACGATCACTGATGCGCACTGGGCGTTTGCGTGGAGTCGGGACGGCGGCTACGACACGCCGTATGTGTACGTCTACAGCACGGGTGAGTACCGGTAGAAAGAGCATTCACCGCAGAGCGCGCTGAGGACGCTGAGAAAGAACGAGAGAAAAACCGTTTTTTCTCGAGTGGTTCAGCTTGCCGCACAAGCGCAGCAGACATAGCGCCAAAACGCAAATCACTGACAATAGACTTTATCGGCAATAGGAACCACCCCCATATATGGGGTATAAAACGCACTAGAATGGACAAATTTACCGCCACATATAGGGGGCAGAATTAATCCCGATAAAGTCTAATGCGCTACGGGGTGTAAAAAACTGCACCCCGTTTTGTATGCGCCGCACGGTTGACCTTGTCCACACAAAACAAAAACGAGCCGTGTGGCCCGTTCCTGTGTTTTGCGCGGTGTGCGCAATTAGCCCTGACGTTGTTTGTGCTTCGGATTCGACGGGCACATCACGTACAGTTTGCCCTTGCGGCGCACGATGTAGCACTTTTCGCACATTTTGCGCACGGATGCACGTACTTTCATGATGTCACCTCCCCGGGTGCAATTTTCCGGTGGGTCGCAGACCCCCGGTGGATTGGCATTCGACAGACGGTCTCGGCACATTGTGCTGGACCTCAGCGCGCCTATTATAAACCAATCCCACGCAAAATCCAGCCTCAATCCGCCGCACGGGCCGTTGGAGTGACAAGGCGGTGGAGTGTGCCGCGTCATCTTGCAGTCCTCCACTCTGCTTTGGACTGACGCAAACGGTAGACCGTGTTTGCGCAGCCCCCTGTTGTGCGGGGGACACCGCCGCGCTGTTCCGGACCGCTGCGGGTGATGTGCGCTGTCGCACACACAACGTCTCCCCTCCGATCCAGGCGGTTCGCAGCGTCGTGGAGCGGACGCGCAACCATGTGTTTCGGTTGCGTCGTCCCGGAACGGAGCGCAGGACCGCCGTCTGCACGCGCGACAGTAATCGCCGCTGTCAGTCTTGACCGGACGATGTCAGCGGGGCGTCATGTTCTGGTCAGCGATGGTGTGCGTTCCCTGGCTATAGTATAGGGCAATACACCATGAGTTGAAGTTTGGAGCCACCCATGTCTACCCGTCGCGATCTGATGTTGTGGATGCTGAGCAGCAGCACCGCCGCGTTTGTCGTGGGTGGTCTGTCGCTGCATATCGCGTTGGTGGACCCTATCGCCCCGGCGCATACGGTGTGCATCTTGCTGCCCATCACCCTAACCGGTGTTGGCGCATTGCTGGGTATTGCGTGGTTCTGCGCGCTGGAACTGCGTATGTTGCCACCGTCGATCACGCCGCGCAAGCCGATGCTCAAACTCAAAGCAAAATCCTACCCGCATAAGCGGAAACGCGCGGTCTAGCTGCCGGAGGTTCCCATGTCCCATACACAGTCCCACGCACAGTCTCACACACGCACGGCTGCGCATCCCGACGCGCTGGCGCAGGCCGCACAGTTTACTACTGTCGATCTCGCCACGAACCGCAAAGGGCGGATCACCCGGCGGCAGATGCGCGTACTGCTCAACGATCACCGCCGCCAATATTACCCGACACTGCTGGCGTGGAGCATCCTCGGCGCGCTGGTCGGCACACTGGCCTTGATCAGCCAGGGTTTTGTGCTGGAATGGGGCGTGGCGTGCCTCGGCGTGACGGCACTCGGCGCACTGACCGCCTACGAGCTGCGTCACAAGCTGCACGGGATACTGCACACGCCACCGCGCGTGGTCCACACGACGTTCCATGTTGATGAACGTTGGCAGCCGCGCCGTCATCTGAGCATGATTGAGTTCAAGATCGGGGCACGCTGGTTCACGGCGCCGCGCGATCTGGTGACGGTGTTGCAGAACGGACAGCGTTACCGGCTGTACTACGTCGAGGATATGATCTCGTTTCCGTCCATTGCTGGGCCGCGCCTGAAATCGGGTGGGCCGCGATCAGTGGCAGGTAGCTATCGCGTGCTGAGTATTGAGCCTGTGGGGACTGCCACAGAAGACCGTTGATCTGATGCATACAGCACCCTATGGCCCGATCAACACGGCGGTGCGTGAGTTGCTGGCTGCCGCCGGTAGCACGCCATATGATCTGGCTGAAAATCGCCAGGGGCGCTTGACCCCGCAGCAACGAGCCGCGCACGAGCGGCGCTTGCGTTGGCATATCTGGCCGGTGCTGGTCGCGTGGAGCTTGATTGCAGCGATGTTAGGCGTGGTTCCATTTTCCGGCACAAAGCGGCTCGATTGGGCGATAGTGTTTGCTGTGGCGCTGATCGTGCCGGTGTGGTATGCACTGCGACTGCGTCGGTCACTCCGCAAACTAGCGTGTGATGCATATGTCATTGATCATGTGGCGTTTAAGACTGGCGACTGGTGGAAACCCCGCCGGACTCCACGTGGAGTTGTGTTTGTGGCGGGCGGCTATTTGCTGCTCATGCCCCATAGAGTATTGCGACACTTGCACCGCAAACGCTGGTATCGCGTGTATTTCATGCGCGCGCCAGATGATACGCCGCCGGATTCGTTCACTTACACTCCCGGCGGACACTTCCTTGTTTTGAGCATTGAGCCGGTGGGGAAACATGCGGCGCGCGATGACTGACTGCTAGCGGGGGTGCATTCGGATTTTGGGGCACGTATTTGGTGCAAGCGATTCCGTCCGTTGACAGCGACCCCCTCCCAGCCTCCCCCGTTGACAGGGGAGGAG
>CBEVZO010000572.1:0-3297 GCA_965554365.1 uncultured Anaerolineae bacterium | reverse complement strand
CCACAACCCCGGATGATCGCTGATGCTCCACAGCACTAAACGCGGCAGCAGCGCCAGGATCACGATCACCAGCGGCCAAAACCAACGTCGCCCCGCCCACTTTTTCAATACGTGCATGTTTGCTCACCTTGCCGGCACACGGTATAAACGTTGCGCGAGATCGCCCGTAGACGTTCAGAAAACTCAATCCAATCAACGGATAATTATACCGCACTATGACAAATACAATCGCTTTGCTCCGCCGCCACCGCGCCCTGCTCGTCCTGTTCCTGTGCGCATTGATCCTACGCGTGATCTTTGTCGTGATCCTCGATCCCTCCCCGGATGTTTCCGGCGGGGATGCGAACTGGTATATGCAGAACGGGCGGCAACTGATGACCACCGGCAAGACACAAGGACCATTGCAGACCGCACCACTCTATCCGGTGTTTGTCGGCACGGTGCAAGTGTTGATCCCTGGCTGGTCGGAGTCAGGCGCATACTACACATTCGCCGAAATGCAGGTGGTGCGGCTGATCCAATCCGTGTTGGGCGCAAGCCTGTGTGTCTTTATTACACTGTGGGGGCGGCGTTTGCTCTCCGCCCGCGCAGGGTGGATCGCAGGGATCGCGCTGGCGCTCAATCCGGCGCTCATCATCGAAGCAAGCAACCCGAGCACGGAGAGTATTTTCCTATGGTGTGTGTTCGGGGGACTGACACTCTACGCGCTGGTGCAGGACCGGCTCACACTCCGCACAATCGCGGCGGTGGGCGCACTGTTTGGTCTGGCAACCCTCACGCGCGCGGTGTTTTTGCTGTTTCCATTGGGCATTGCGCTGCACCTGTTCCTGACACACCGCGAACGCTGGGGGCGTCTGGCGGCAGCATTGCTGATCACGTATGGCGCGGTGATCTCTACCTGGACCGTCTACAACCTGATCGTATGGGAGCGTCTCGTCATCGGCGGCGAAGGCATTATCAGCTTTGTGTATCAAGGTGCAGAGAACGAAGGATCGCCAGACGAAATCGACGACATCCTGGGCGTGCAAGATCAAGATGATCGCGCGGAAAAAATGAAAGCGGCGATCCGGGACAACATTTTCGGTGATCCGGTGGGCTGGGCATTGCACCGTGTCAAAAATCTGGTGAAAGCGACCCTGCAACCACACAACACGAACTATTTCGCGGGGGAGAGCATCCGGTTCGCGGCGCGGGGCTGGGTGCGCGATGATCGCACGCTGGACGGCCTGCGCGACCTGACACAGATCGACGCATTCTGGCAAAAACTCGCGATCTACGGCTTCCACTTCAGCGCGCTAGCACTCGGTGCGCTGGGAATGGTGCTGCAATGGCGCAGGTGGCGCGATCTGCTGCCGTTATACGGCATGATCATCTACTTCACGGGTATCCACTTGCTGCTGTTGGCGCTGCCGCGTTACCTGTTCCCCATGCTGCCCGCTTACACACTTTTTGCTGCGGGAGCAGTCGCGGCAGTCTGGGAACGGCTGCGCGCTCAGTCCGCGCCCGGCGACTCGACTTCGTAAGCCCGCAAACGCGCAGTCAGTTCAATCGTGGTACTCCCCATAATAGACGGCATCTGAACATCGTGATCGGCTAAGTCCAGATCGGAAACCGCTACCGCTTCCATGTCGCCGCCCACAAGTTGCGCCGTCACGTGCATAGTGTATGGTTGTGCGACGTTATGCACCTGCAAATCGCCGTCCAGGTCAAACTCAATGACCTCGCCCGTCACAGGGACCAACGCGCGCGAGGTCGCGACATAAAACGCGATGGGATAATCCCCCGTATCCATCACGCCGCGCAGTATGTCGTTAACCCCCTCATTGCCCGTATCCATCGCATCAACGTGAATATTCAGTCGCACTAAGATGCGCAGTTCATCGCCCACCGGCTCCAATGTAATCGTGCCTTCGGTCACGGGAAACACGCCCGATAATTCCAGGCCAGACACCCGTGCGACAAAATCGACCTGAGATTCTTCCGGCGAAACATCAAACACGCGCGCCTGCGCTGTAGACGGCGTGGGCGTCATCAGATCCGTTGACGTATCGCCTTTGTCGCCTGGATCAAGCCACTGGGCAGACCCCCAAATAACCGCCGCGACCCCGACCAGCAACACTAACCCTACAAACATCATCCACGCACGCATTCGCTGCTTTTGCACGTAATCTGATTCCTTTCGTTACATGTGGGAATTGATGCGTAAGCTGTGTACGTCGCCTGACACACTACAGCGGCCTTAGGAGCGGTCGCGCGCCCACAACATCAGCACACGCCCGGCGATCATGATGCTGAAACCGCCCGCTACCAGCAACAGCGCCAACAGCGCCGTAAATGTACGGCCTGTTTCATCTGCATCCGCAGTCTGCAACACCGCACCGGTATCCGAATGCAGCAGCGGAGCAACCGTGATCACGACTGGCGCAGAGCTTAGTGCAGACCCATTTGGAGCCGCCACAACTGCGATCAACGTCACTGCGCCCGCATCGCTCAACGTGACGCTCGTGGACCAGCTACCATCACCCGACACATTAACAACTGCGAACTCTACGCCCGTTTGCGCGTTCTGCACGGTCACAACGGCTCCCGGCTGTGCCACACCGCTGACGCTCACCGCGCCCGGCGCAACCACCGTGTCTGGTCCTGGCACATCAATACGCGGACGGACGCTCCACACGTCAGCCTGAACGGTGGCTGGTACACTATGTTGTCCTGCGGCGTCTGTCGCCACTACCGTAATCAGCACTGATCCAGCGCTGGCAGGCGTCCAGACCAACGACCACGCGCCATCATCCTGTACGAACATCTCACCCGCAACGTTGCTGTCCACGCTCACAATCACCGTTTGACCAGGCAAGGCTGCGCCTTCCAATGTCACCGGTTCCCCCACCACTAACTCCGGCGGCAAAGTCGCGATCTGTGGCGCATCCGGCACAGGCGGTAGGATGGCAGATGGAGTAAGGGACGGTACGACCGCTGGGGTAGCAGTCGGCAGCGGCGTTGTGGTCGGTGTGTTTGTGGGTTGCGGCGTAGCGGATGGGACAGATGTGTGTGTCGCTGTCGGAAACGGGGTCGCGGTATCAGTCGCCGTCGCTGTAGAAGTTACGGTTGCGGTTGATGTGGCAGTGGGTAATAGGATCGGCGTATCTGACGGCACAACAGCCACCGCAGCAACAGTCGCCGTTGGTGAAGGTGTCAACGTCGCAGTGGGCAGCGGCGTTTCCGTTGCAGTTGGGGTGGGGGTCAATGTGGGTGTTTCGGTCGCAGTAGCCGACGCCGTAGCGGTAGCGGTAGCGG
>CBEVZO010000571.1:0-3297 GCA_965554365.1 uncultured Anaerolineae bacterium | reverse complement strand
GCAGCCGGGAACCAGTTACAGGCACCCACCAATCCAGCGTGGACGCCAACCAATACGGCAACCCACTCTGTGCGCGGGCGCGTTGCGATAAAATGCGGCGGGCCTGACCCGCGCGTCGTTCCTGCACTGCGCCGACGAGATAACCTAGGAGCAGCAACCCGATCAGCAAGCCCAGGTTAGCCGCTGCTGAGAACGCGCCGGAGGTGGATCGCAGGTGCGTGATAAACCATGTCGCCAACAAAATCATCACCGCAGGGTAGCCCGCCAGCACGCTCATTTGCGTCATCGCGTAGCCGTGCGGGTTCAACTGTACGCCCACCGTGCGCGACATGGTGAAGTTCATCCAGTGCGTCGTGTGTTCACGCCGTTTGACGTCAAACAACGTATGAAATTCCTCTGTCGCGTGCATAAAACGCACATAGCCCATCGACAGCGCCGCCAACAGCACCAGCGTCGCGGCACCAACCAACCGCGTCAGCACCGGAATCGCGCTGAGGTCCCAGAACTCAACCAGCACATCGCCGGGATTGCGTGAATAGGCGATCAACGCACGCGGTGCAAACGACACTAAGAACAGCACTAGCGCCGCGAGCGCCGTTGTCAGAATGTGCGGCAGGCCAAACCGTTGACTCACGCTGGCGAGCGTACCGAATGTCCACGAGATCTGTGTATAGCGGGCAACCTGCTGATCCGCATCGCGCACGAACAAGTGCGGCCACAACACCGCCAGATCACGGTCAGGTGTCCAGTTCAGATACACATCAAAATAGTAGTCGCACTGTGGACAAAGCACCAAGCGATAGCTGACGTCCAGTTCGGCGTCGCCGTCCGGTACGCGCAAAATCCCAATGGCTTCCCAATTGATCAGTTCTGCGAAAAAATCTAGCCCGATCCGCGACCATGCATTCTGCCCCTCAAACTCGCCTTTAGAGCGCGTATAGGGCATGGTTTCAATCTCGCGCGGCGTATGTCCAGGGTGGCGTGGGTCAGAGACAAGATCGTGCGACGCGCCGCAATAGGGACAACTCAATGTGAGCGCGATCTCAGCGGAGTTAATAGCTTCAGCAACTCCCGCGTCAGCCGTCATAGCCGCAATCCTCTCAACGTGAACAACGCACTCAGACTCCAGAAGATCACGCGCAGCACATTGCGCAACGAGTTGTCAGTTTGCACCTTGAGATCGCCTTGACTCCGGCGCGCCAGTTTTTCGTCGCGGAAGTCGTCGTCGGTCAAATACCGCAGCGGGGCGTCGATCACATGCGTATATGCGCCGTAGTCATCGTCCGGCAGCAGCGTGTAGAGGTGATTCCACGTCATTACGCCCACCACCGGGCGGTTGCCGGCGTCCCAAACCCCATCAATCAACGTGTAATCTGATTGACAGGAACCCTCGTGATCCAAAATACAATAGTCGTACCCGTTCCCGGCGGCGTTAAGGTCCAGATACGCATACAAATGCGTAGTCCACTGGCGGTTGTAATCGCCGTCAGTGGCCGTTTCAAAACGCATGCGTTGGACTACACCCGTGTTGCGATCAATGTGCAATTCTATGTATTCGATGTCGCGTACCGAGCCGTACACTGCCCAGCGATACGTCTCATACAGCCGGTGTACAATGGGGTTGGGATGCAGCTCATTTTCCCAAAGCAGATAATACACCAGCACCACCGTGTCTCCGCGTACGACGGCCTGATACCAGATATGTTCGACGTTGGGCGGAAGATGGGCGGGATTGGTGCGGATGACAGGGGCATATCGTGCAGCATAATTAACAAGAACGACTTCCCGTTCGCCCGACATAATCGTAGTATCAGCAGGCCATGTTGTGTAAGTGCGCTGGTCGCGCCCGGTGAGCGCCGCTGCCAGCAATTCGCCGGTTAATCCCAGCACCACGAACACGATTAATGCACTTAACAACATCATCCTCCGCCGTAGCGACGCGCGTCTGCTGTATGCCACATAATGATCCTTGAGGTGCGCGAATCAATCGCTGTGATGGTCGCGCTGCGTAGTATTACGCACCAACTGACCCTTGTCAAGCACACACGGGTGAGGTACACTTTGTGGCACCTCGGGGCGTGGCGCAGCTTGGCTAGCGCGCACCGTTCGGGTCGGTGAGGTCCCCGGTTCAAATCCGGGCGCCCCGACTACAAAATCAGAGATCGCGTCCTAAAACGTGACCTCGATACTGAAACAGCCCACCGCGAGCCTTTCTCTGACTGCTACGGTGGGTTGTTTTGCGTTTGCGGCGCGCGACTACTGCGCGTCCTGCGTCGCCAGCGACACCCTCGCAGTAGGTGTTTCAGTATCCTCTACGGATCGAAGGTGATTGAGACCGCCCCAAACTAACAATTACCCCAGGTCATTTTGACCTGATCACATTCAAACGCCACTCTACGAGCCTTCTGTGAGGTCGGTTTTGATTATGATTGCTCAAAACAATCAAGTTTGGGGGCATGTTTTCGCAACTCGATTTCTGCGCCAAAACCCCGCCGCGTCACACACAACCGTTCGCTGTATTTACCGACACGTGTTCCGAATTCGTCTGCGATCAGGTGCTTGGTAATCGGCATTACGTCCTACCTCACAATCTCATACCATCCACAACATTTTTGCCTACCCGCACCAACATGCCCCAGGTCAACCATTCGTGGAACGGGGTAAAATCACCACTAAAGGTGACTTCACCTATCAATCCGCTGAGCGGCAGCGTGCGATTCTGTCGCCGCGAACCGCTGCGCAATTCGATCCACCGTGTAGCATCCTGTTTCACTGTAATGGTTTGGGCGCGTGCCGTCAGGTCTTGATAACGCGCACTCCAAGATGAAAAACAACGGGTCCGCCAGAATGCTGCCGAAGCGTTAGGGCAATTGGGCGATACGCAGGCAGTCGAGCCGCTGATCGCGGTGCTCCGCGATGAGAAGAAGGGCGTCCGTTGGCATGTTGCAAGGGCGTTGGGAAAACTGGGCGATGTGCGGGCCGCCGAACCGTTAATTGCGGCGCTGCAAAACGATGCGCGTGTATTATTGAAAGGTCGTGTCTGCAACGAAGCTGCGAAAGCCCTCGAACAAATCGGCACGCCGGAGGCGCTCGACGCGGTGCGTCAGTGGCGCGAAGAACAAAAACGCCGCCGCTGAGTGATCGCGCGCCCTGATGCGTCACGGCATACTTCCCCTTGACACTGCGCAAAAATTCGATACACTTCTAATTTAGATGATCATCTAAGTTGATACATATCGAATATCGTAGATACCGTCTTGAAAGTCAAGTCTGGGCAGGTTGAGATAGACCGAATGA
>CBEVZO010000570.1:0-3299 GCA_965554365.1 uncultured Anaerolineae bacterium | reverse complement strand
TCTGCGGGGCCATCAACTCGAAAAATCTGCGGTTACGCGAATTGTCCAGAAACTCCGCTTTCTCCGGCGCACTCGCCGCCATCAAATCAAGGAATTTCTGCAATTCCGCATCCAGATCATGCTCCGGCCCGACAACATACCACTCCGTGATCCCCGCCGCCCGGCGCAGTTTCCGCCGTGTCTCGTGACGATTCTTCTTGTCCAGCCCGGCGAGATACGCGTTGAACTCACCCGGCAGCGTGATCACCGGGCACACGTCCAATACCTGCGTCTCCGTGTGCAATCCCTGCGCCTCCGCCAGCGCCGGAAGCCGCTGCAACGCCGCTGACCCCTGCGGCATATTGCAAATCTGCACCTCATCCCACTGATCGCGCTGCGCCACCAACCAACTCACCAGCGCTTCGTATACCGCGTCCTCATGGCCGCGCCGCGCGACCACATCCAGGTAATCAGTCACGTCCACACAGCCGACCGTGTACACCACACGCCGCCCGTCATCATCCTCACGCACAAACCAGGGCGCGATGCCCTGCCACTGCCCCGTTTCCTCGTCCTCCAATATCAAAATCCACAGCCGCCCCGGTTGGTACGCCTCCCACCACGTCACCTGCCACTCGCATGTTAGGAAAATCTGGTCCGCGTCGCTGTCCGCCAACAATTCATTCCACTGCGTACAACACTCGTCAAACAGCGCCGGACTTTCATACAGGGTAATCTTCACAGCAGCCCCCAAACCCTATCACCATTGAAACACGCAATTCTCATTAATTATACGTGACCAAAACGCGATCCCCAATGCGTTCGCATTAGATTCACACAAAAACCGCCCCGTCTGACCGTCGGTGCAAATCCCAAATTCACTCTTGCCACGCGACCCTAGCATTGCTATAATGCGTCCCATTGATGCCACCCTAGCTCAATTCGGCAGAGCAAACGCTTCGTAAGCGTTAGGTTAAGGGTTCAACTCCCTTGGGTGGCTCATTGAATGCCCCAGTCGCTTATACTGTGGGCTTTTCTTTTGTTCCGGGCCAGTTAGGTCAAGGAAGGTCTGTATGCCCCACTCGTCAGATGCGCTCAAACCAGTAATCACTATCGGCGTGGCGGGCGGCTCCGGCTCCGGTAAAACCACCGTCTCCAACGCTATTCTGGAACGCGTAGGCGCAGAACACATCGCCTATTTCGCCCACGACTTCTACTACAAAGACATCCGGGATATGCCGTACTCCCACACCAAAATCATCAACTTCGATCACCCGGATGCGTTTGAAACCAGCCTACTTGTTGAACATATCCAGGCCCTCAAACGCGGCGAGGCCGTGCCCGTGCCTATCTACGACTACACCACCTACATCCGTGCCAAAGAAGTGAACACCGTCACCCCGCAACCAATTATTCTCGTGGAGGGCATTCTCATCTTCGCTGAACGCGAATTGCGCAAGTTGTTCGATGTGCGCATCTTTGTTGACACCGCCGCTGATCTGCGCTTCATTCGCCGCTTGCAGCGTGATATCGCCGAACGCGGGCGCACGGTCGAATCCGTGATCGAGCAGTACCTCAAAAGCGTGCGTCCGATGCACCGCGATTTTGTGGAACCCAGCAAACGCCACGCCGACGTGATCATTCCCGAAGGCGGTCACAACGTCGTCGCGATTGATATGGTTGCCGCGCGAGTGCGCAACATGCTCGAAAACCCCGACCACCGCCGTATCACGCCGCGCCCGTAACGACCTTTCGCTGACGGTGTTTTCATCTCCAACAGCGCAGAGTCGGGAACTCCGCGCCGCTTCGCCCTGAAATCGTTGTTGCGCTGACTGCCCTACCCCACTAGCAAGCCAGTGGAGTCAACCGCTATGTATACCACGCGACCTATTCCGCGCTCACATCTCACATGCTTGCTGCGCGCCGCTGCATTGTTACTGGTCGTCAGCATCACGCTCGGCATTGCGTTTTTCCAGGACCATCTCAGCGATTTCACCGCGCTGGGCTATCTCGGCGCGTTTACCGCCATGCTGCTCGGCAACGCGACACTGGTACTACCCGCCCCCGGTCTGCTGGTCGTGTTCGCGCTCGGCAGCACACTCAACCCGCTGTTGGTGGGCATTGTC
This sequence comes from uncultured Anaerolineae bacterium, assembly GCA_965554365.1. Classification (GTDB taxonomy): domain Bacteria; phylum Chloroflexota; class Anaerolineae; order Aggregatilineales; family Aggregatilineaceae; genus CAYRNY01. Next base: position 1,194 of record CBEVZO010000570.1, on the reverse strand, counting down.
GGCGGACTCGGCGCGACGTTGGGCGAACTCACAGGTTATCTCACCGGCTACAGCGGCGTCGGACTCATGGAACACAATACGATCAGCGCCCGCGTCCACCGCTGGATGGATCGCAGCGGCGCGCTGACCATCTTCGTCCTGAGCATCATCCCGAATCCATTCTTCGATCTCGCGGGCATCATCGCGGGCATGGGCCGGATGCCCCTCATTCGCTTCCTAAGCATTACGTTCTTCGGCAAAACGATCCAGTCTACGCTGGTTGCCATCGCGGGCACACTCTCGATCCACTGGGTCGAGACATGGCTCACGCACTGATCCATGTTTTTATCTTTTCGCTTTTCGTTCTTACTATCTGCGTTTATCTGCGTTCATCTGCGTCCTATTCTGTTTTTGTCTTTAACAATCCGTGTTTATCTGTGTTCATCCGTGTCCCATTCCGCCTTTGTCCTGATCTCGACTCACCGTTGACGCTGTTCCGCGCCGCATGATATACTTTGCGCATCACAACAACCACACACCGAGACAACAACGGTGATGGAGAGGAGTACACGGTCCTCCGCTAGTAGAGAGCACGGGTCATCGGTTGAAAGCCTGCGCAGTGGTCCCCGTGGAAAGTCGCTCCGGAGTTGGCCCGCTGAAGGCGTCCAAACGCTGTGTAAGCTGGCCCGGGTGCGCCCGTTAACGCGTTTTCGAGTGCCTGAGAAACCTCATATGGTTTCCCAGGAACGAAGGTGGTACCACGGAAGAGCACGCGCTTTCGTCCTTTGCTGACGAAGGCGCGTTTTTGTTTGTAAAGGTGACTATGACCCACATCAACCACACCTCGCAGTTCTACGACTCAGTCGCCGACGACTATCACTTGTTCTACCGCAACTGGGACGCACAGCTTGAACGCGAAGGCTTGAACTTGCGGCGTTTTTTCCGCGATCACAACGTCCAGACTGTGCTGGATGCGTCTTGCGGCCCCGGCACACAGGCGATTGCACTCGCCCGCCTGGGCTACACCGTGACCGCCGCCGATCCCAGCGCGGGCATTCTGGCGCGGGCGCGTCAAAATGCCGCCCAGTACGGCGTGGGCGACAAGATCACGTTCGTGCAATCGGACTTTCAAAATCTGCATCACATGGTAGAAGGGCCGTTTGACGCAATCCTGACCAAAGGCAACGCGATTCCGCACTTGCTACACGATGACCA
>CBEVZO010000569.1:0-3304 GCA_965554365.1 uncultured Anaerolineae bacterium | reverse complement strand
GTCCCGGCACAGCCAGCCCATAACGCTCGAACAAGAATGCCAGTGCGTCGATATGGCTCTGCTCGGAACGCTGAATGCTGGTAAAGGGGGCCACGTCGCCAAACTGTGCGATGACACTGCCGTAGATATCGTAGGCGTGATACTCGTCGGTGATACCCGCAACCAACGCCGCGACAACATCTTCCGGCAGCGGGCCGGGAGTCGCCGGGGGCAGATCAACGAGGATACCATTCAGGCCGCCATTCAAGCCGCCACCGCGCTGACCGTAGCCGCCGCCCTGGTTCTGCGCCTGATCGCCCAACGGATCGTAGTCGCCGGGTTCATCCTGCATCTGCTGCCCGTTCTGGCCGTCACCATTACCGCCCTGTCCGGCTCCGCCACCATTACCGCCACCCTGTCCCTGGCCGTTGCCTCCACCGGGGCCACCCGCTTCGCTCGTGCCGGTCAACAGCGCCAGACTGAACACCAGCGCACCGATCATCACCACTGCGACTACTGCTGCTTTGATCCACCGTGTGTGTTGCATTGTTACTGCTCCTTTGAGTATTGGCCCCCACCCTTATTGTGGGGCTGTTGCAATCAAGTTAAAAGCGGCCTCACCCCCCGGCCCCCTCTCCATCCGAGACGTTTTGTTTCGCTGGCGCTCAACGAAAACTATGGAGAGGGGGAGTCAGGTTGTGGGTTAAGTCCCTCTCCGCCTGCGGGGAGGGATTTAGGGAGGGGTAAACGGTTTTACACTCCCCAAAAGGAATTTCCTATAGACTCAAGTTATCCCGATGATAAGGCACACTTGTGTAGAACTGATGAAGAAATCACGGTGAAGTTGTGTAGATTATGGGGTAAGCTTGAGCCACAACATCAACACACTGGCGCAAACACACTGCGTCAGACTGAGGAAAACAACCCATGACTTTTGAACCACATTTTATGACGACCCATGTCGGCAGCGTGCCATATGCCGAGGTAGACGGCATCAGCGAACGGATCACGGGGGCGCTGGACATTCCCGCGTGGCCGCAATTTTCGCGCCGCACGTTCCGCGAGAATATGTATGTGCAGTACAGTACGCCGCTGCCGCGCGTAGTGCTGGACGAGGCCGGCGAGAAAATCACGCTCGATACCACCGGCGATCTGACGCCCGATCTCGAAGTGTTCTACGAGAAATTCCTGGCCGACGATCTGGACGCGTTTGGCCTCACGCCAGAGGTCGCCGCCGGGTTCTTCACCATGCGCGATCATCTGCGTGCCACGCCGGGCGACTGGGCGAAGGGACAGGTCACGGGGCCGGTCAGCCTGGGGCTGACGGTGGTTGATCAGGATTTGCGCTCGATCCTGTACAACGACCTGTTGGCGGACGCGATTGTGAAAAACGCGGCCATGAACGCGCGTTGGCAGGCGCGGGAGTTACGCGCGGTGCGGCCCAACGTGATCATCTTCGCGGATGAGCCGTATATGGCCTCGTTCGGATCGGCGTTCATCAGCCTGAGCCGCGAGCAGGCCATCGCGATGCTGGATGAAGTATTTGAGGCAATCCATCAGGAAGGCGCGCTGGCGGGTGTGCATTGCTGCGCCAACACAGACTGGGGCTTGCTGCTCGAAACCTCGGTGGACATCCTGAATCTGGACGCGTATGGCTACGTGGACAACCTCGCGCTCTATCCGGCGGAACTGCGCACATTTCTGGATCGCGGCGGGGTGATCGCGTGGGGCAGCGTGCCAAACACCGAGGTAATTTTCGACGTGACAGCGGAACAGGTCGCGAGTAAATTGCGGACGGGGATCGCGCTCATCTGCGAAAGAGCGGCGGGGCGGGGCGTGACCATTCGTGTGCAGGAGCTTGCGCACCGCAGCCTGCTCGTGCCCGCTTGCGGCCTCGGCCCGACGACACCGGAAATCGCGGATCGCGCGTTCGCGATGCTGGGCGAGGTGAAGGCGATCATGACGGGGGGCTGATTTTCATGGACTCTAGAGGCATCGAGTGCGTGCGGTGATCGCAAATCGCCCGGCCCTACAAGGACCGGGCGATCTGCGATAACCGCCCTGACATCATGCGTATAACGCCGATTGTCGCAAACCCACAGCTTGCACTATACTAACCGCAGCTTAACCGACAGCGAACGATAAACACAGTGCTGTAAGACAAGGAGAGATGGCGATGCGATCCCGACTCACGCAACGACAGCGGCTCACACTGCGCGGACTGCTGATGCTGGTATGGTTGGTGCTGGCGTTGGTCATAGTAGCGCCCGCGCTGGCGCAGGATGGCGGCGCGACCGCGTCCGGCGATGGCGACCCCACAGATATTCAGGAAGTAGCGGCGCAGCTTGCCCCGCTGTTGGTCGGCGCAGCGTTGATCGAACGATTGATCGAAGCGTTGTTTAGCTGGAGCGAACGCGCGCTGCTCGATGTATCACGCGGGTTCGTGTGGTTCGCGAACTGGCTCAACGGGACCGCCGTCAGCACAGCACGCGACATCTGGCACACGATGGAGCAGCTCAACGAGGTCAAGGCCAAGTTGATGAAAGGCGCGACCATTGACGGAACCAACCCGGACTCGCTAAACCCCGCAGACTGGCCGCTGGACAAAGTGGAAGCCGAGATCGAGCGCATGGACCGGCTCGCCAAAAAGGTCAAGGAAGAACTCACCGCCGTCACGAACTCCGAGCAGTATCGCAACCACCGTAAAAGCGTGGCGATGTGGCTCAGCATTGGGTTTGGGCTGGTGTTGGCGTTCGGCACGCAGATTCGCCTGTTCGATCCACTGGGCATCACCGTCGGCGGCACACCGTTTGAGATCGCAGATATCGCGATGGCGGGTCTGCTGATGGGCCTGGGCACAGATTACGTGCATCAGTTCGTCAACGTGTTCGCCAAGGGGCAGCGGCTCCTGGGAACACGCGCCGAACAGCCCGCCGTGCAGATCGATATGGCCGCCATTCGCACCCAGATCGCGGCGGATTTTAAGCAGGAAATGGATACGCGCGTCAAAGAGATCGAGGAGCAACTCGGCGGCAAGGTCAAGTTGCCCGATCTCGATGACGAAGCCGGTTGAAGCGCTGCGCCCATCCCCCTGCGTGATGTCACGGTCACGGTGGGGGACGGAAGCGTGAACGTCCGCGCCGGTCCTGGTCTGCGCGCTGATTCGATAGGGCTGCTGCCCGCCGGAACGCCCATTGCCGCCCGCGCGGTGCAGTTTGGCGCACAATCATGGCTGCGTGTTGAGATGCATGGACAAACCGGCTGGATTCCCGGCGAAGCTACCGATTTTGTACGCTCCCCCGCCTACAATCAGGTGATCGCGGCG
>CBEVZO010000568.1:0-3305 GCA_965554365.1 uncultured Anaerolineae bacterium | reverse complement strand
ACCAGCGCCCCCGCGTCGTCCAGCAGGAAAAAGGGCCGCGTATCGACCAGTTTGTCCGGCGACCTCCACATGCTAATGCCGTTATCCACGATGTCGTTTTCGAGACACATCACCAGCACCACCACGTCCGGTTGCAGATCGCGCCCATACGCCTCGTAGAGCAGGTATTCGCGCGCTGTGCCGATGTTGGGAATGCCCAGATTGACGACCTCAAACGCCTGATCGCCCGCGTTGAGTGTGCGGGAGAGCCACGCCGACCACATCTGTGTGGTTTCGACCTCCCAACTCGCGGTGTACGAGTCGCCAAAGAGCAGCACGCGTTGGGTGTCCTCTGGCGGATCGGCGCTCACGTCCGCGTTGTGCAGACCGAGCGCGTTGAGTTCGATTTCAACCTCGAACTCGGTATTGCCCGCCACAAAACCCCGGTTGCTGAATGTGTCGTAGGGCGCGGGCAGCACCCCGACGCGGCGACTCACCGCCTGATACTGTGCGTCGGTGGTGTGCGGCAGCAGGTCCAGCACGCGCCCGGCGACTTCGATAATCAGCAGGGTCATGAGCAGGCTAAAACACACCAGCAGCAGCTTGTGAACCCAGCGCAGGGTGAGGGGTGGGGGGGTGATTGACATATGTACTCCTTCAATGGCAAAAGAACGGCCTCACCCCCCGGCCCCCTCTCCATCCGAGACGGTTGATCTCGCTGACGCTCGATGCAACCTATGGAGAGGGGGTTGGGGGAGAGGGGCCTGAACACTATCACTCCGCTACGGCCTCTGGACGTGGGCGCGCGCGGTAGATGCGTCCTTCCTGTGTGGCGACGTACAGCCACCCCTCCGCGCTGAGCGCGATGCCGGACGGATGCTCCGGGTAAAAGCCCCGGTCCGCCAGCGAGAAGCCTGCCAGTGCTAGCTGCGCGGTCGCACGCCCACTCGCGGGGGCGATGCGATCCATGAAGACGGTCGGATCGCCGGCTTCATCCACGCCGACAACGGCCAGCGCATAACCGGACGGTTCTACACGGTTCCATGAGCCACCCAATGCGACCATCAAATAACCGTCCCAGAAGTGCCATTCGCCGCCGGGATAAAACGCCAGTCCGACCGGCGCGCTCTGATCCTCAAACGTATGCGCGGGCGGTGTCACATTAACGCAGGCGTCAGACTCAGGATCATAGTCCAGGCAGGCGGGATATCCGAAATCGGGCGGCGTGGTGGTTCCCACCGGGACACGGAACAGTGTATCATATGGGGTATCCGCTCCCCGGCTGTCGGCGATCCACAGGTCGCCAGTGGTGGGATGCCACGCCAACCCGGTGGCATAGCGCAGTCCGGTCGCTTCGGTGCGGCGGTCGGAGCCGTCGAGCGCGAAACTCGCGACCTCACCGCCCAGGCCCACGTATAGTCGATCATCCGACCCTACGCGCACGGCGCGCGACCAGAAGCGTCTATCACCGCCGAGATCGTCCACCAGCCGCACTGGAGCGCCAAATCCGCCCGCGCCATCTGGATCGGGGTCAGGACCGAGGCGCAGCAGGCCATCCGCGCCCACGACATACAGCGCCTCCTCGTGGAAGGTCAGTTGTGTGGGGAAGCGCAGTCCTGCCGCGATCAGTTCGGGATCATCAAGGAACTGGTCGCCGTCACGATCTGGCATGGCCCAGATTTCGCCCGCTGCCGTGTGTACGACGTAGAGCGTGCCCTCCGGCCCGAACGCGAGTCCGGCAAGGGCGGGCGCGGCAGTCGGCGGCACAACATGATCGTAAACGACTTCCAGGCAGGTCGTTTTGAGATTGTGCCAGGGAACCCAGTCAGTGAACGCGCACGGCGGTCCCTCGGCGTACAATTTTCTGTAGGGCGGCTTCGCGATCCCGCTATCGTCGCCAGTGTCACATGCGGCGAGCAGTAGCGCCAGCAGACCCGCGATCAGCCACCACCAATGGCGTGTGTTCATCAGCGCGCTTTCAGTTGATGCAGCGATTGTGTTTTGCTGGACGCAATCATAGCCCGCTGTGCTGGATTGTGCCATGTTCGTCAGGGACCAGAGGGGACACGTTCTATATAGCCCTGTAGTCACGGTTAGAAAATCGTTTGGAATCCTGTACAATGAATGCGGGTTGAATAAACGCCGTGTGCGGGATTATGGATTGTGCCCATGTCGCATCTCTTCATCAGCTACAGCCGTCACGATATCGCCTTCGTGCGCCATCTCAAACGCCTGATCGAGGCGGAGGGGCTGCGCGTGTGGATGGACGAAACCGGGCTGCGACCCAGTGAACACTGGTGGCGGCGCATCCTTGCCAACATCGAGGCGAGCGCGGGCGTGATCGTCGTCATGTCGCTGCATGCGCGTGAGTCGCAGTGGGTGGAACGCGAAGTGCTGCACGCGGATCGTGTGGGCAAACCGATCTTTCCGGTGCTATTGGCGGGTGAGGGGTGGCCGATGCTGGCGAATATCCAGTATGCCGATCTGCGCGCGGGCGAAAGCGCCGTGCTGCCTGTCACGTTTTGTGAGGGGTTGCGGCAGGTGGTCGCGGATTACCGGGCGACACATACGGCGTATAGGACGGTGTCAGCGGGGGATACCACCACGTCGGAGCCGGATAAGCCGCTGAATGTTGCGGTTGATAACTCTGGCGCGCGCCCTGTGTTGAATCCGCGCCCGTTGAGCGTGAGCAACGCGCCGACGATTCTACGTCGCCCCGCAGACCTCGACCGGCTGATCCAGAGCAGCCTGGCGACCAAAGAGCGCGTGCGTGAGTCTGTGCCCGTGTACGCCGAAGCGCCGACGATCCCAGAGCGGGGCGGCAACCAGCGGCGGCGATGGCATATCCCGCTGGTGGTGGTGCTCGCGTTCGTGATCGGGTTGCTGGTGGCGTGGGAGGGCGCGGGGCGACGTGATGCGGGGAGCAGTGTCTCACCGGTGCGTACCTCTGGGGCGGTGGTTACCGTTGAAAGCGCGACCTCGCCCGTCGCTGGCGCGCCGACCTCACCCGCGCCTACGTATACGGCGATCATGGCATTACCCGCTGCGCCCATCCCCGATCTGCGCCTGATCTACGATGACGCTTCGTTTATGGTGCTGAATGTCTCCGGGCACACGCTGGACATCAGCGATCTGGTGTTTGAACGCTACCTGCCGGACGGCACGCGGCGTTATCTGGAAGCGCGCACCTTCGACTTCGCCGATACGCTCGCGCCGACCACTGCGATGGTGGTGGGGGGCTGTTTCCAACTTCAAACAACATCCGGCCTCATTACCGAGCCGCCAGAGTCGTTATGCCCGCGTTTGCTGGGCTATTTCCGCACGGG
>CBEVZO010000567.1:0-3307 GCA_965554365.1 uncultured Anaerolineae bacterium | reverse complement strand
CATCATTAGTCTGCTGCGACGACGGGGTCCGCTGCGCGGCAAGCAACTCGGTCGCGCGCTACCCCGCAAAAACTGGCAAAGCTCGATGCGCGGTTTGGTGAAACGCGGCATCGTGCAACAGGACCCTACGCTCCTACACCCTGATGTCAAGCCGAAAATGATTCGCACGGCGCAGCTTACGATCCCCGCCGCGCGCATCCCCAATGTGACGCCGCACCTGGGGCGTGAGTCGCGGCGCGCGAACGTATTGGAAGTGCTGCTCGCCACCGAAAACAGTCAGATGAGCGAAAGCGAACTTCGGAGCGCCGCCGGATGTACTGCTGCACCAATCAAAACGCTGGAAACCGCAGACGCAGTCGCAAGTGTGCCGGGTTCATCCGGCGTGGAATTGGCTGTTCCACCGCAAGAGATCACCGAGCGACTGGCAGCGGGTGACTTTGCCCGCGCCCCGGCGCAGACCAAAGTGCTGGAAACGCTGTTGGAAGCCACGCAGCCAGTGCGAGCAAAAGACCTGAACGCCAGCGCACGGCGCGCATTAGAAAAAAAGGGCGTCGTGCGGCAGTGGTCCAAGCCTGCGGTGGTCACGCTGCAACTCACGTCCGCCGAAGCCAGAGAAATGATTATTGACCTGCGCGGCGGAAAGCCTTATCTCGCCATCCTGACACTGCTCGCAGAACGCGGCGATCCGGTGGCGATTCGTGCTGTGTACAAAGAAACCGGCACAACCCTAAAGCATGTGCAGCGGCTTGCCGAAGATGGGTTGATTACACTGGGCGAAGAAGAAACGCTGCGCGATCCATTGGAAGGGCAAGCATTCGTACTCACCGTGCCGCCGCCGCTCACCACCGACCAAGAACACATCTGGAGCGACGTACAAGCGTATATGGACTCCGTGCATTGGGGCGAAGCCTCGCCACCGCCCGATACGTCAGGCGTGTTTCTGCTGCACGGCGTCACCGGCTCCGGCAAAACCGAGATTTATCTACGCGCGGTTGAGCGCGCGTTGGCGCAAGGGCGACAAGCGATTGTGTTGGTTCCCGAAATCGCGCTGACGCCGCAAACGGTGCAGCGTTTCGCCGCACGGTTCCCAGGGCGGGTAGCCGTCGTTCACAGCCACTTGACACCCGGCGAGCGTTACGACACCTGGCGACGCGCGCGGTCAGGTGCGGTGCATGTGGTGGTGGGCGCACGGTCGGCATTGTTCACGCCGCTGCCCAACGTGGGACTGGTCATCCTGGACGAAGAACACGACGACAGTTACAAGCAAACTCCGCCGATTCCGCCGCCGTATTACCACGCGCGTGAGACAGCGATTCAGTTAATGCGCATCATGCGCGGGACCGTGCTGGTCGGCAGCGCCACACCGGATGTCGTGACCTATTTCCGCGCCGAACAGAAGCAATACCGGCTAATCACGCTGCCGAAGCGCATCATCGCGCATCGCGAACGCATCGCCGAACAGGTACGCCGCCTGAACGCCCCGGATGCGCGCTACCACCCAACTGATGCCGCCGATGCAGTCAGTGCCGAGTTGCCATTGGTGCATGTGGTAGATATGCGTCAGGAACTCCGTGCGGGCAACCGCAGCATCTTTAGCCGCGCCTTACACACCGCGCTCAATGATGTATTGGCACGCGGCGAGCAAGCCATTCTATTCCTTAACCGGCGCGGGACCGCCACCTTCATCATGTGCCGGGACTGTGGCTATATCGCGATGTGCCCCCGGTGCAACACCCCGCTGACATATCATGGACCGCGCCATAAACTGATCTGCCACTACTGCGGCTATACCCGCGATCACATTTCCGTCTGTCCCGACTGCGGCAGTGAGCGTATCCGGCATTTTGGGCAAGGCACAGAATTAATCGAGGCGGCAGTCAAAAAGGAATTCTCGGCGGCACGCACAATTCGCTGGGATCGTGACACCGCCTCCAAACGTAACGCCCACGAGGTGATTCTGCATCAGTTCAGCACCCGCCGCGCGGATATTCTGGTCGGCACACAAATGATCGCCAAAGGACTAGACTTGCCGCAAGTCACCTTAGTGGGCATCGTCTCCGCAGACACGGCGCTGGGATTGCCCGATTACCGGGCGGGCGAGCGCACATTCCAACTGCTGACTCAGGTGGCGGGTCGTGCTGGACGTGGCGCACTCGGCGGGCGTGTGATTCTGCAAAGCTACATGCCAGAACACTATGCGATCCAGGCAGCAGCAGAACACGATTACGAACGTTTTTACCGCCAGGAACTCGCCTACCGTGAAGATCAACAGTATCCGCCCTATCGACGGTTGGCACGGATCGTGTTCCAGTTCCCAACCGCCGATCTTGCGGAGTATGAAGCACAGCGCGCCAAGCGCATCCTGGAACAGCGCATCGCCGAAAAGCAGTTCACTGCCACCGAGGTTATCGGTCCCACGCCGTGTTTTTTCGCCAAGCGCAACAATCTACACCGCTGGCATCTGGTACTGCGCAGCGCCAATCCCGCCGCCGTTCTCGCCACACTGGACGCTGCCGAAGGTTGGTTCATCGATATCGACCCGGTAGATTTGTTGTAAAATATACAAGAATATACAAACAGACTCGTTAAAGAAAAGAGAATTCGAGGGCGAATATGAGCCAATCCTCAGAATGGGTTAGCCTGGGGGAAGCAGCAGAAATCATCGGTGTGCATCCTGCCACCATTCGCAACTGGGCCGAGCGTGGCGATCTTCCTTTCCGGCGCACTCCCGGCGGGCATCGCCGTTTTCGGCGCTCCGACCTGCAACAATGGCTCGCATCACGCCGCATGACACACCCGACGGAAGCGCAAGTCGTGGTACAAAGCGCGCTGGGCCGCACGCGGTTAGAAGTCGCGGATCGTCAAAAACTCACCAACCTGCCCTGGTATTCCAAGCTGGACGATGCAGCCCGCAACACTATGCGCCAACAAGGGCTGCGCCTGATGGATACGCTGATCAATCATCTAGCGCACCCGGAAACAGAGATGGAGCTTCAGGTTGCGCGTGATATCGGCATGATATATGGCAAGCTGCTCAAAGGGCAAAAGCTCCCGCTGCCTCAAGCACTGCAAGGCTATTTCTATTTTGTTGATATTCTGCTCGAAGCAGTGATCCAGTTATCCGAAACCGGCTCGTCGCGCGGCACGTTCAATTGGGGCGACACGCTGAAACAAGTCCATACGTTCACGCGTGAAACGCTGGTCGGCATGGTCGAGGTGTACGAGCAGGAAGCTACAGACTAACACGCATCACGGACGCCTAACTGCTGCGTCCGTGTGTTGTTTTTACTATTGCGGTTGGCTAACG
>CBEVZO010000566.1:0-3308 GCA_965554365.1 uncultured Anaerolineae bacterium | reverse complement strand
ACGATGTACGCCGATCAATTGCTGCTGAACGGACAGATTTACACGCTGGATACGGCGCAGCCCCAGGTGCGGGCGCTGGCGATCTTTCGGGGCCGGATTCTCGCGCTGGGCGATGATGATGCGATCCGTGTGCTGGCAGGCCCGCACACGCAGATCGTCAATTTGGACGGACGCCCGGTGATTCCGGGCCTGACCGACGCGCATATTCATTGGTCGCATGTCGCGCAGAGCTTGAAACGCGTGGATGTGTTCGAAGTGCCGACCAAAGCCGAGGCACTGGAGCGTGTCGCAGCGCGCGCGCGTGAGATTGCGCAGGGAGTGTGGATCGTGGGCGGCGGCTGGGCGCAGGACTTGTGGCCGGATCGCGCCTTCCCCACTGCTGCCGATCTGGATGTGGTCGCGCCGGATCACCCGGTTTATATGCACGCCAAGAGTGGTCATGCGGCGTGGGCTAACAGCGTGGCGCTCAAGCTGGCGGGCATTACTGCGCAGACGCCCGATCCGTCGGGCGGGAGCATTCAGCGCGACGCACGCGGGGAGCCTACGGGGATTCTGCTCGAAGCCCCGGCGATGCGCCTGGTCCGTAATCAGATTCCGAAGATCGCGCCGGAGCAGCTTGCTGACTGGATGATGGATGCGCAGCACGTCGCGTGGCGAGCCGGAATGACGGGCCTGCACGATTTCGATAATCCAGACTGTCTGGTGGCGCTGCAACTGCTGCGTGAGCGCGGTGTGTTAGGGTTGCGCGTGGTTAAGCAGATCAACGATCCCTGGATTGCACACGCGCATGAATTGGGTATTCGTACCGGGTTTGGCGATGCATGGCTGCGCATCGGCGGTTTGAAGATTTTCGCGGATGGCGCACTGGGGCCGCGCACCGCGCACATGATCGAGCCGTATGCGGGCGAGCCGGACAACTACGGCATTGTCGTCACGGATAAAGAGGAAATCTACGAGTTAGTTAGCCGAGCCAGCGCCGCCGGACTGCCCGCGACGATTCATGCGATTGGTGACCGGGCCGTGCATGATGTGCTGGACGTATATGAGACGGTGCGCGCGGAAGAAGCTGAGCGTGGAGTGCCCCGATCAGCGCGCCGCCATCGCCTCGAGCATGTGCAGATCATTCATCCTGATGATGCCTATCGCCTGGGCGAGTTGGACATCATCGCGTCAATGCAGCCGATACACGCCACGTCGGATTGGGAAATGGCGGATCGGTATTGGGGTGAACGCGCGCAGTGGAGCTACAACTGGCGTTTGCAGATCGAGGCGGGCGCGGTGCTGGCATTTGGTTCCGATGCACCGGTTGAGCCGCTGGAGCCGTTGAAGGGTATCTACGCCGCTGTCACGCGCCGCCATCCCAGTGGCGCACCGGGGCCGGATGGTTGGTTCCCGGAGGGGCGGCTCGATATGGAGACGACCTTGCGCGCGTTTACGCAGGGTCCCGCATATGCAGCGGGGATGGAGCATGAACTGGGGACACTCGCGCCGGGGTTCTTTGCGGATGTGGTGGTGCTGGATCGCGATCTGTTCATGATTGCACCCGACGAAATCCCAGAGACGAAGGTGTTTGGCACGCTGGTCGGCGGAGACTGGAAATACCGCGCGTTTGACTGATCGGTGACGATCCTGGTAGCAGACTAAAATCATAACGGGGCCTCCGCAGGGAAACCCCGTTTGCTTGTTGATGGGGGATTTGCAATTAGTTCAACCGGATTTCGATCCAGGCGGTGTGACCAGCTTCCACTGTTACCGTGCCCTTGAAGCGCAGCACGCGTCGAATACGCACGGTGACTTGATATTCCCCGGCGGGGAGGTCGCCTGCTACGAAATGTTCGCCGTAGTATGTGTCGGGGTTGATCACGTCATCGGCGTAGGCGTAGGTGTAGCGGTTGCTGCCCGCGATGCCCACGCGCTGTAGGGTGATGTTTGTGTTGTACAGTCGGTTGCCGTCTGCGTCGTAGATGCGTCCTGCCAGCGTGCCGAACCGCGCCCAGGGCCGCACCCACAGATCAGGATTGACTGTACCCATGTAGTCGTAGGGATTGCCGATGCGGACTTCGAGATGCAGATGCGATCCCAATGCCACTCCGGTTGATCCCACTTGCCCGATCTGCTGCTGCAATTCCACATACTCACCGGTTGCCACACTCAGGCGCGACATGTGCCCGTATAGCGTATACAGCGCTTCGCCGTCCGGGGTGAGCATATCGTGGTGGATCACGACGAGATTGCCATAGTAGTCGATGCGCGGGCCAAACTGGACTACTGAGTCATTGCCCGCGTAGAGTACCGTACCGCTGCCGGTGGCGAGAATCCCCGTACCGAAGCCGTTTTCAAAGTCCAGGCCCAGGTGCGTCGAGAATCCACCGCCGCCGGTTGTGCCATACGGGTAGTTGCGTGAGGCATAGTCGCGGATCGCGCCGCTGGGATCGCGCGGGAAAGGCCGCGCCAACCAGTAGTGATCGCGGATTTCTCCGGTCTGATCGAATAGCGCACCTGGTGCGGGGGTGGGCGTGATCACTTGCAACATGATTTGCGTCGAGCGCGGTGTGTTGGTGGGGAGCAGCGTCGGGGTCGGCGACAGTGTCGCGGATGGTGTGTGCGCGGTGACTTGTGGCAGCGGCGTGCCAATGACGGGCAGCGGTTGCGGTGTCCCATCTGGTACTGCGGCGGCCTGCCCCAACATGGTGTTCAATCCGATGCCTACGATGACCAGTCCCATCACGAGCCAGATCATCCGTTTATGTATTACTGTCACCTGCTGCTCCTGCTTCTACATTTTGTGTATGTGTGTACTGATTATGCGATTCCGGCGCGTTCCTCTGCGGCGGCGACAACCTCATCGCGCAGTGCGCGCGCGCGGTTGACCAGTGCCGCTACATCGTGCTGATACCGCGCCGCGAGATCAGTGTCATCCAGTCCTACGGCATTGACGCGCACGTTCAGCGCCGCGCCTTCGACGGCAGCAAGCCCCATCAATGCGGCGGTCGCCGCATCACTGGCGGCGTTTTTGTTACCCAGTTTCGCGACCTGCCCGGCAAGCTGCATCGCTTCTACTGCCAGCCGTGCCACGTTCAGCGGCACATCGGCGGCGTGGATTGTAGCGGTCTGGATCGCGTCGCCGCGCTGCGAATCGTCCTTGCTCATGCGGAACGCGTCCATCACCGCGTCAAATGCTGCGATATCTTCGTCGATGGCGTCTAGCAATTGCTGGCGCAGATCGCCCGCCGCTTGTGCGATAGCGTGCATCGTTTCTTCGACATCCGCATACCGCTTTTTGCCCACGGTCAAGCGCGCGACCATTT
>CBEVZO010000565.1:0-3309 GCA_965554365.1 uncultured Anaerolineae bacterium | reverse complement strand
CGCACTGGGGCTGGCGCTGACATATAACGCCGCTGCACGCTCGGACCTGTTCACGACCGAGCAGCAAGAAAACACACTCGATTTCTCCTTCGGCAGCGCGGACGCCGAGGATGCCGGCGAATCAGTCTCCACTACCAACACGTTCTCACTGGATGACGCGCAGATCGTGTATCTGGACACCGACTCCGCCAACCGGTATCAAGTCTACAGCATTCCGGCACGGGGCGGTGAAACTAATGCACTCACTGATGAACCGTTTGGCGTGTGGAGTTATGCACTGGCTCCCGACGAAACAAGCATTGTGTATACCGCCGCAGGAGAACGCGGGATCAGCCACATCTGGCAGATCGACGTAGACGGCGCGAACCGGCGGCGGCTGTTGACCTGCGAAAACGCGACCTGCTCACAAGTGATCTGGTCGCCGGATGCCACGCGCATCGTCTACGAAAAACTGGAAGCCGGTTCACCGCTGTCGCCGCTGAGCATCACCGCCCTGTGGTGGTATGACCTCGCCAGCGGAACCACCGGCCCCGTGTTCCGCGACAGCCAACTGCCAAGCTACAGCGCCGCATGGTCGCCGGATGGACAGTGGCTCAGCTATCTCACTGCCAACACCACTGACGTGCAAATCTACAATCTCAACGATGGATCAAGCCTCACCCTCCCTAGCCAAACCGGGAACGCCGTCGTATGGTCGCCGGATGCTACCGCGCTGTTGGTGACAACACTGATGCGGAACGACAACGAAACCGGCTTTTTCTCGCACCTGATGCACTACGATCTCGCGACGGATTCCACCACCGATCTAACAACCGAGTCCGGTATTGGTGATACGTGGAACGCCTGGTCGCCAGATGGCGCGTGGATCGCGGTGATACGCCGCGTCTACGACGGACCAAACGCTGCATTCGGCGATCATCTCTGGATTATGCGTACCGATGGCTCTGACGCACGACAGCTTACCGACACACCCGATGTCGTGCATGGCACGCCGGTCTGGTCGCCCGACAGCCATTACCTAACATTTCAACGCTATACACTGGCGGGGGCGGAGGGGCTGCCGGGTATCTGGCGGCTCGACACAGTCACCGGCGACATAAAACACATCGCGCCCAGCGGGACCAAACCAACCTGGATATCGTAGCCGGATAGTCAAATCACGCACGGCAGTTTCATCATACGCTCGAACCGAGTACACTAACATCATACATGCCTGTGTGCGATGTGCTATGATGTTTTGGCTGAATATTTTTGGAAAGGTTTTTGGCATGGTGATAGATCGCATCAATGCGCTGCTGCACTCCTGCACCACACAGCGCCCGCTGTTTCCACGCTCGGAACTCTACAGCGGGCGGTGGCTGCTACGACTGGTGCTAGACTGGTGCGCCGCACAACCCGATTTTCAACATCCGCTGGCGTTTCCACCCGGTACACGGTGGTTTTCTGAGGCGCGACTACCGACGGCGTTCCTCAAACGCTACAAAGGCGACCGGCTCGCCGAGACACACACGTATGCGGACGGCGTGATCGGACATTTCGACATCGGCATGGGCACACACACCTCCGAACTGATGCTGCACCGGGATGCTGCGCATTTTGTCGTGCTAGAAGCGACGTTGTTTGCGCCGCTGAAGGCGGGCCTGGACAATACACGCTATTATGATCAGACGGCATGTACAGTCGGCTGTATGGTTGAGACACTGCGGCGCGTGGATCGTTACCCGGTAGACATCACCACGCTGGCCTATTATGTACTCACACCCCAGGCACAAATTGTGGCGGGCACGTTTGCCGAAGCACTGAATCGCGAGGCGATCCGGCAAAAAGGCGAACAACGCGCACGAGAATATGGGAAAGAAAAACACGTCTGGTATACCGAATGGTTTGTGCCTACAGTGGAACAAATTACGATTGAGCCGCTGGCCTGGGAAGCACTTATCGACGCGATTCAACACCACGACCCCGCGTTCGGTCACCTGGCAGCGCAATTTTATCAACAGTGCCTGGAGTTCAATTAAACTTTGTGCGCAGCGCGATCATGATGTAGGAGCAAAATCATTTTGACCGATCAGCTTATTTCCCCCGGTGATATGACCATCCTGATGGTGGATGACAATCTGGCAAATATTCGCCTGCTCGCAGACATGCTAGTTTCGCGCGGCTATAAGATTTTGCAGGCCACCAATGGACCTGATGCGCTGATGTTGGCGCGTGAACAGTGTCCCGACATCATCCTGCTGGACATTTTCATGCCCCACATGGACGGGTACGTAGTCTGCGCAAAACTCAAAGCCGATCCCGTCACGCATAATATCCCGGTGATTTTCATCAGCGCCCTGGCCGATGTGGATGACATTGTTAAAGGTTTCGACGCAGGCGGCGCAGATTATATAACCAAGCCTTTCAAGTTCAAAGAGGTACTCGCGCGCATCGCCAGCCAGCTTACCCTCGTATGGCAGCGGCGCGAACTCGAAGCCAAACGCGAGCAAGACCGCCAACACTTCCAAAAGCTCGACCGCATGAAAAACGAATTCCTGCACATGGCGACGCACGATCTGCGCAACCCGCTGAACGTGATCCTGGGATATCTGCATGTGCTGGAACAACTCGACGTTGCAGCCCAGGACCGCGCCCTGCTAAATGAAACGCGCAAGAGTATTCGTAGCAGTGTGGAGAAAATGCGCGCGCTTGTCACCGACATTCTGGAACTCGCACAGATTGAAACCGGGCTAAAGCTATCACCGCAGCCTGTCGCCGTTGCTGAATGGATGGGGCAAAATGTACAGGGTTTCAAGGTCATCGCCGCAGGAAAACAGGTCACACTCGACTACACGCCAGCTCCCACTAATGTGACCATTACCGTAGACCTCAACCTGATGACGCGCGTGATCGATAATCTGGTATCCAACGCGATCAAATACACGCCCCAGGGCGGCACAGTACGCATCGACACCACCGTGACCGAGCAACAGATCATGATCTGTGTCGCGGATACCGGGTTGGGCATTCCCGCACACGATCTACCACACCTGTTTGAAGCCTTCTACCGCGCAGATCACGGAGAACACCAGCAAGAGGAAGGCTCCGGGTTGGGGTTGTCGATTGTCAAAACCATCGTGGAACATCACGACGGTACTATCGAAGTGCAAAGCACAGTGGGCGCGGGCAGCATATTCCGTATCACGCTACCGATCACGCCCGCACCTGTCGCAGAAAACCCAGGGGACGGCGCGTACCCGTCCCCCGCAGTGTAGCTTAGAACGACTGGGATTTGCAGACTGCCCCCAGGTCCGTGCGTTGGACAGCGCG
>CBEVZO010000564.1:0-3317 GCA_965554365.1 uncultured Anaerolineae bacterium | reverse complement strand
GTACTCAGCGGAATTGCGCCCGTTGCATGCCGCCAACCAACCAACACGCCCCTGCCCTACTAGCGACAGCGAACCATTCACTCCGAGCAATTCAGTCGCGACTTCGGCCTCCGGCGCAAAGGGCGTAGCAAGGTCATGTGCTTCATTAGCTGGCAGATCGGATGGTTGCAAGCTCGGACGCGCCGTATAGATCACTGCACCGTGATCAGACATGGTGTTCCACGCGATCAAACGATCACGCGACTCCGCGCTGAGCAGCGGCTTGTCGCGCGTGACGAGATAGCTCTCCGACTCAAACGAGGCGGTGGCGCCATACGTCTCTGCGAAACGATCACTACCGAGCGTGTAAATCTGAAACACGCGCGTGGTGGGCGTCGCCAGCACATCGTACACGTCCGTGAGCAGCACGTGCAGCAACGGCACAACTGCGGAGTCTGTGCGCACAGCCAGCAGATCGAGATAGACCAACGCGGGATAGTAACCGTCCTGCCCCGCAGCCGCAATCGAGCGCGCCGCAGCCACAAAATCAGGACGCGCTAACGTCAATCCTGCGGCCTGGATCGCGGCGAGTGTGTCGTCGAACGTGTCACGACGCAGGTCCGGTCGTTGTTCGAGCGCGGCGAGTAACAGCGCACTGATGCACACCGCGCCGGAATCCCACTCGTTCGTGAGTCCGCACGACTCGAAAACGGCGATCTCGTCGTAGGTCAACGCCAAGGAAGGTTGGCCCATCTGCGCGGCGAAGAAATCGACGGTGGCACGCAGCGCATCCTTATAACCAACAGGCTGTACCAGTACCCCGTCCACATCGAGCAGCAGCAATGTATAAGGCATGGTCACGCGTGATCCTTACGCTTCTTGTTCTGCAAGATAGGCGTCGTAATCTTCGCGCTCGACTAACTCGCCGCCAGTCACGTCACAATTGACCAGTTGAAACCCCATTTGCGCTTTCTTGCGAAAGTAGAATTCGGCTTCCAGGCGCTCGAATCTCTTAGGGCCAACAATGTGCTTGCGCGCATAATAGGTATTGCCCTCGTCCCCCATCGACAGATCGCTGCCCGGATTCAATCGAACCTGGATCACTTCACCAGAACGTGCGGCACGAAAATAGAAGTAGAGGCCGTTGTCCTGATCCTGTGGTGGGTTGAGACCGCCAAATAGTTTTTTGAGAAAGCCCACGTTATTACCTCCTGATACTGTATGACGGATTCAGGATACCACAGCGCCCCGGATTACAACAGGGGCAGGCCTACGCAGGGTTGTGTCTGCACGCTGCGACTCACGCGTGTGCGCATACGTCTTAACGCTCTCACCGGATTCATACCGTAGCGCAGGCCACAGGAATTGCGCAAGGGGGCCAATGGCTTCAGCCTTTGGGGGAATTGCGCCCCTGTTCGTATCGTTCATGTTGAGTCTTATTTACGAATATGATATCCTTAACATATGATATCAGCAAAAACAAAACTCATCCTCGCCGCAGACGAAAAACGGCAGCTTCTCGACCTGTTAGCCGCAGTCAACCATCTGCGCACGACGATCGCGCTCTTTGCCTTCGAGACGGGCGTGTTCAACAAGTTCGCGTTGCAAAACCTGCTGTATCATGATCTGCGTCCTGCCTATCCGCAGCTTGCCTCCAACCATATTATCCGCGCGCTCGCTTCGGTCGCCAGCGCGTACAAAACGGCACGCAGCCAGCGCAAGGCAAAACGCGCATTGGCGTTTCACGAGTACGCCGCAATAGAGCTTGACAAGGACCTCTGGCGCTTCGCGGGTGAACGTGTTTCGATCTCGGTTGCCAAAGGCAGCCGCTTGACATGCGACTGGCGGTGTGGTGATCATCAGCGTGAACAACTCCGCTACGCGACTAGGAGCGCGAAACTGGTCTATCGCCGGGGTGAGTTCTACCTGCAAGTCGCTTGCGACGTGCCGCAGGCTGAACCGTTTGAACCAACGGGCTATCTTGGCGTCGATCTCGGCATCAGCCAGCTGGCGGTAGACTCTGACAGCGAATCGCATAACGCTGCAATCGAACGTCGCCGCCGACAGATCAGTGATCACCGTGCGCGGCTGCAACGGCGCGGCACGAAGAGCGCCAAA
Organism: uncultured Anaerolineae bacterium; assembly: GCA_965554365.1. Lineage (GTDB taxonomy): Bacteria > Chloroflexota > Anaerolineae > Aggregatilineales > Aggregatilineaceae > CAYRNY01. Next base: position 1,220 of record CBEVZO010000564.1, on the reverse strand, counting down.
CGACGTTTGAAGCACATCGCGGGCAAGCAAGCCCGTTTTCAAAAAGACGTGAACCATCAAATCAGCAAGCGTCTCGTTGAGAAAGCGAAAGACACTCAGCGCGGAATCGCCCTGGAAGACCTGACCGGTATCCGGGCCCGCACAGAGAAACGGCTGCGAAAATCTCAACGCGCGCGACACTCGAACTGGGCATTCTTCCAACTGCGATCCTTCATCGAATACAAAGCCGCATTGCACGGTGTTCCCTGTGTGGCGGTTGATCCGCATTACACCTCGCAGCGTTGTTCGCAATGCGGGCATACGTCCAAATCCAATCGCAGAAGTCAATCCGAGTTCCGCTGTGTAGTCTGCGGCTTTGCATGCAACGCCGACTACAACGCTGCTGTGAACATTTCTAGGGCGGCTGTCAACCCGCCTATTGTAGCCACTGCGCCCATTCCGGCGTAGCGAGTTACAAGCCCCAGCCTTCAGGCTTGGGTGTTGACTTTCGTGCTACACTGGTGGCAGTGTATAATGAAATTGGTTCCGGTTTCGCAGGGAGATACAGCCGTCAGGAAGCTAATTCCAGGCTTGTCACTATACGGCATTGGTGCTATAATGCGCGCATCTTGGGCGCGTAGCTCAGCTGGATAGAGCGCACGGTTCACATCCGTGAGGTCAGGGGTTCGAGTCCCTTCGCGCCCACTTGCTCAAGACGCCGCATGGTAGGGCCACCCTCCACTGCGGCATTTTTGTATTGAATACGAGCGACTTGTGACCATACCAACTGTTTCTACTTCCCGCACCAACCTGCGGCACATGGCATTACAATGGCTGGGTCTGAGCGGCGTGATCCTGGTCACGTTGCTGGTATATGGCGCGCTCTCCGATGCGCGTGTCAATCTGCCCACCGTGTTTGGCATGGCGGCGACTGAGGGCATAATCGCCACGATGCTGATCGTTACGCTGCAACGCATCAACGATTTGCGCATGGCTAACGGCCCCAATCCCGAACAAGAACTCCTCGAAGTGGCCTATGCGCTACGCGCCACCCGCGAGCGCGCCCGCGCCATTTACGAGATGAGTACCAAACTCAGTGCCACACTCGAATACAGCAAAATCCTTGAAGAAGCGCAAAACATCGGCCTGCTGAATCTGCGTGAGAAAATCAGCACCTCCACCCAGCTCGTGAGTACCGTGCTGCTGTTTCAGGGCACGGATAACAAGCTGCGCGTGATTAC
>CBEVZO010000563.1:0-3327 GCA_965554365.1 uncultured Anaerolineae bacterium | reverse complement strand
TGGTGATCGGCGTGCTGCAATCGATCATCCTGGCGCTGCGGCTACGGCCCGGCGCGCTGCTGATCACGGGCGGCTGGACCGGCGTCCCGATGGCGCTGGCGTGCTGGCTGCTGCGCATTCCGATTGTGATCTACGTACCCGATATCGAACCGGGGCTAATGCTCAAGATCATGGGGCGCTACTTCGCGCGGACCATCGCCGCAACGGTCCAGGCGACCGAGGAATACTATCCCGGCAAGCAGGTCGTCGAAACCGGCTATCCCCTACGCGACGAGATTGTGCAAGCTGACCGCGATGCCGCGATCCAGTCGTTCGGACTCGATCCCGCGCGCAAGACACTGTTGGTCTTCGGCGGCAGCCGGGGATCGCGCAGCATCAACGGGACAGCGGACCGTATCGCGCCAGAACTCATTGCGGCGGGCGTGCAGATCCTGCACATCTCCGGGCGGCTGGACTGGAACGCGGTGCGCGATGCCCATGCTGCGCTCAGCGACGCAGACAAAGCACATTACCAAGTCTTCGACTTCCTGCCGGACATTGGCAAGGCGTTCGCCGCGTCGGACCTCGTGATCAGCCGCGCCGGGGCCGCGACACTGGCGGAGTATCCCGCGCTGGCGCTGCCCGCGATTCTGGTCCCGTATCCGTACTCATGGCGCTACCAGAAAATCAACGCGGATTGGCTGGTCAAGCGCGGTGCCGCGATCCGGTTGGATGATGACAAGCTCGACGCGGAACTGCTGCCCACTGTGCGCGATCTGCTACAAGACTCCGCGCGCCTGGACGCAATGCGCGACGCGATGGCAAGCCTCAAACAGGCCAATGGCGCGGAGAATATCGCGCGGCTGTTGGCGGAGTCAGCGGGCGAGCCGTTGGCGTGACGCCGGCCAGCAATCTTCCACGACGCTAGGGGCTGTCGCAAACGGTACAGCGTGTTTGCGCAGCCCGCCGCTCCGTTCCAGACCGCTGTGGCGTGCGCCGGATTTGCGCCGCGCCCGCCCCCAATCCAGGCGGTCCGCAGCATCGTGCAGGCGACGCGCGACCCGCACTTTGGTCGCGTCGTCCCGGAACAGAGCGCAGGGCCGCCGTCCGCGCAACACAGGGGAAAGTTGCCGAACGGCCCAAACTGCATACAATTACACTATGAATTAACGGCGACCTGTCGGAAATGTAGGCCACAAGCTGTAACGAGCCACACGTCGTCCGGCAGCACAGCGAGGGCAGGGACACGACCTATGATGGAATTATGGGTTTTCCTGGTAATGATGATGCTGATGTTTGGGACCATCGGCTATATGCGCGGCTATACCAAAGAGTTGGTAGCAACATCGGGCATTGTACTGGCGCTGTTCACACTCAAGCAGTTCGAAACGCTGATCACAGACCCCCTCACCTCTGGCGCGCCGCACTCCAAGTTCTGGTTCCAGGCCATCATTCTGGGGTTGTTCGCTTTTTTCTCCTACCAGACGCCGGTCAAGACATTTGCCAGTCTGCCGGATCGCAAAGGCGTGCAAGACGGCGTCCTGGGCGGTCTGGTCGGATCATTCAACGGCTATCTGCTCTTTGGATCGCTGTGGTGGTACATGGACCAACTCGGCTACCCTTTTTCCCCCAACGTGATCGACCCGGTCGGTCCAACGACCACCAGCGCGGATGTGGCGGAGATTCTACCGCTGGAGTGGATGCTCAGCGGCGACGGCAGTGTGCTGTCGCTGCTGATGATCGGCTTCTTCGTGTTCATCATCGTGGTGGTGGTGTAAGAATAACCCGGAGCGCAGCAAATAGCGCCCCTACACACACTCCAAACCCCATACCTTAAGGAGGCTTCTCAGGCAGGTGAGAGATTAATGCTAACCCCCGGACAACACGTACACATCGTGGGCGTAGGCGGCTTTGGAATGTCCGCCATCGCCCGCGTTTTATTGCAGATGGGCTATCCCATCAGCGGCTCGGACATGCGCGCCAACGATTTTACGCGCGCACTGGCGACACTCGGCGCGACGATCTATCAGGGTCACACCGCCGAACACATCGCGGGTGCGGATGTTGTACTGGCAACCTCCGCCGCGACGGACGATAACCCGGAGATCGCCGCCGCGCGTGCTGCCGGACTCCCCGTGCTGCGTCGCCGCGACATGCTCGGCGCACTCACCGCGCACAAGACCTGCATCGCCATCGCCGGGACGCACGGCAAAACCACGACCACCGCAATGCTGGCCCATGTGCTGATCGAAGCAGGCCACGATCCGAGCTACATCGTCGGTGGCGTGATGGCAAACACCGGCACAAACGCGCATTACGGTCAGGGCGATCATTTCGTGATCGAGGCCGACGAGTATGATCGCATGTTCCTCGGCCTGAACCCGCAGATCGCCATCGTGACCAACGTCGAGCATGATCACGTCGATTGCTTCCTCACACCGGAGATATTCCGCGCCGCGTTCGAGGAGTTCATCGCACGGCTGCCGCAGAATGGACTGTTGATTGTTTGCGCAGATGATTCCGGCGCGCGGGCACTGGGACAGGCGCGGGCGGAAATTGGCGGCGCAGTAGTGCTGTACGGCGTCGGGGAGGGCGTATTGCCATACACTCCTGCGTGGCGCGCGAACGATCTCACGCCAACTGCGGAAGGCGGCGTCGCGTTTACTATACAGCTTGGTGATCAGGAACTTGGCCGCGCCCGCTTGCCGCAGCCCGGACAACACAACGTCCAGAACGCGCTGGCCGTGATCACGGTGGCAGACCATCTCGGCGTACCGTTCGAGCAGATCGCGGCGGCACTGGCGACGTTTGGGGGCACAGGACGGCGGGCGGAGGTGATGGGTCAGGCGAACGGCGTGACCGTGATCAACGATTACGCGCACCACCCCACCGAGATTCGTGTCACGCTGAATGCCTTCGCCCAGCGGCCCGGTCTGCGCAAGCTGTGGGCGGTGTGGCAACCGCACACCTACGGACGGCTGCGGCAGTTTGCGGACGAATTCGCAGCAGCGTTCACGGCAGCGGATCATGTACTGATCACGGACGTGTACTCGGTGCGCGAGCAAGTCACGCCGGGGCTGGATGCCGCAGACATGGCGGCACGGATCAAATCTGGTGCGCCGCGCGATGTGCGCTATACTGGCACGCTAGACGCGACGGCGGACGCACTCGCCGGCGAAGTGCAACCCGGTGATGTGGTGGTACTGCTCTCGGCAGGCAACGCCCCACGTATCGGGACGCGGTTGTTGGAGCGCCTGCGCGAGCGAGAATAAACCTCGCCTGCCCCTTAAGGAGCAGGCTATATTTCGGAAGCCCCCTCAAGGGGACTGCACCGGGAAACACTCACAA
>CBEVZO010000562.1:0-3328 GCA_965554365.1 uncultured Anaerolineae bacterium | reverse complement strand
GTACGACATGATCTGCAAGATGGGCAGGTTCAAGACTGGCATCCCTACCGGGTTGAACGGGTTGCGTGCGCCCGGCAGCATTGTGTCCAGGCCCATGAACGCTTCCACCGGCGGGGACTTGGCGGGGTCGCCCGATGCACCATTGCCACGCAGGTAGAACGTGCCACCCTCGGCCTCAATCACGCGGCCCGGCAGCCCGCCGAACCCGCTGAGGCCCGCGCCCTCGTCCACCACTTCCGGCGGACCGCTGCTCACGACCAGCGAGTACAGGCCGGTGGTCGAACCGTCGGCGATGCCTGCGCGCGTCGCTGCGATCAGGTAGGTTCCGCTTTCCGGCAGCGTGTAGGTGATCAGGGCGTTGAAGTCGCCGCCGCTGTCGTCGTCCTCAGCGAGCACGTCGCCTGCCGGGTCGAGCAGCCCAATGTAGCAGTCGAGGTCGTCGGTGCTGCTCATGATGATCGTCACTTCGTCGCCCGCGTACCCTTCAAAGGCATACAGGTGCATGAAGCTGTCGTCGGTGATCGAGGCTTCGGCTGCCTGATCGATGCCCACCTCGGCGATGAAGTCCACACCGGGCGGCAGACCATCATCTACAACTTCTTCCTGCGGTTCCGGTCCTGCTTCTGGCGCACCCGTGACCAGCACGTAGTTGCCGGTGGTGGTCCCCATGTCCACGTTCGCGCGGGTCGCGATGACGTAGTACACGCCCGCATCCGCCACCGTCAGGTTAAGCACGGCATCCAACGCGCCGATGCCGATGTCCACGCCGGAGTTGTCGTCTTCCGCCAGCATGTTGAATTCCTCATCCGCGAAGAAGAGGTAGCTGTCGAGGTTGCCGTTATCAACCATCATCACCGCCACGAATTCGTCGCCGGCTTCCAGTTCGACGCTGTACAACTGCGCATAGGCGTCATTGGCAATCGCGCCAAGCACGGGAGTGTCTACCGCGAGGTCGCCCATGTACCAGATGCCCACTTCGACCTCGACCGGCTCAAACGCTGTGTCAGGTTCTTCAGCAGTGGGGGCGGATATGGGAGTGGGGCCGTTGCCACCGCTCAACGCGAGCGTGTACTGGCCGGTGGATGTGCCGATATCGAAATTGTAGCGTGTGGCGATGATCAGGTAGGTGCTGGTGGCGGGCAATGTGATCTCGATCAGCGCGTTGCTGTTTCCGGCGCTGTCGTCGTCTTCAATGACCACTTCTTCGGTGGCAAAATCGATCAGACCCAGGTACGCGTCGAGGTTGCCGTCGCCTTCCATGAGGATCGCCACCTGGTCACCTTGCTGCCCGTCGAACGCCCAGATTTCATAATATTCCTTGGCAGTGACCGAACCAGTCACAATATCGCCATAGGCCATTGCGCCACCCTGCGCTGCTGCGCGGGGTAGAGCAGGGAGCAGCGCTATCACCATCGCCAACACGACGGTGAGCGCCATCAAACGAGAAATACGATTCAAAGCCATGATGTTTCCTCCGCAGTCTTCAAATAACGATTGTGGGTTCTGATGAGTTCCGCTCTTTTGCTCATTATAGTCTTATGGCAATTAAGCGCAACACAAATGCAATCACGATTGATTGTCACGCACCCGATTACTCCCACTCTCGCCCAGCAGCGTGACCTCAGCGTGACCATCGCGGGGTGTTGGGCGAGCAGCACCCCAGTTTTTTTACTGCGTTTTTATAAGCATAGTGTGCGCTTGTGCGAAATCACCGGATTATCACTTCTTGCCGTGTGTAAGAGTCTGTTATACTGAACACTGAATTTGGGAGGGCTGGGGACGCGCTCCACACACCACCAGCGGAGATGGGCATGATGAAGGCGATTTTGTTTGATACCGGCGGTGTGCTGTACCATCGCCCGCGCCAGGATCAACACCTGCGTGCGTTTCTAGCGGCGCACGGTCTTAAGCTGCGGCACCGTGATGTGCTGACCAAAGCACTGCGGGCGGCACAGTACGACGCGCTGACCGGGCGTATCTCGCGCGACGTACTCTATGACGGCATTCTGCGCATCAACGGGCTGGAAAACCCAAACCTCTTTCCCGCCGGACGTGAGGCGATCTATCAGGACGCGGTAGACATTGACCTATTCCCTGGTGTAGCGGATACATTGCACCAACTGCGCACCGCGAGTCTGCTGCTTGGCGCGGTGTCGGATACGGCGCACGCGGTCAACGAAAAGAAGGCGTGGTTGGTCGCATGTGGCATCTCGCCAGGTATCTGGCGCACGTTCATTGTCTCGTCGGACGTGGGATCGACCAAAGAGGAACCGGCGATCTTCCGCCGCGCGCTCGCTGAACTGGACTCCATGCCTGAAGACACCGCGTTCGTGGGCCACAGGACCGCCGAACTCCGCACCGCGCACGAACTGGGCCTGACGACCATCGCGTTTCTGCCGGACGATTACGGTGTGAAGTGCGATCATTGTGTCGGGTCGTTTTACGAGCTAGGCGAACTGTTCCTGGGGCCGGTACTCTAATCTCCGGCGTTCTTGCTTTGTCTTGAGCGCAGCACAGCAACACCCCTACGCGCCCCAACTTCCCCCGCCGCTTGCACGACGTTTCCCCGTTGGCGGTGTGCTGCGGGTGGACATTCTTCCCCGGCGGCGGTATGCTCTGCCTGTTGTGTAAGATTCAGCCACCACGCAAGCAGGAGCAACCCATCGTGAGACGTGTGTACCAGATTGCCGTAATCGCCCTCCTCAGTGTCGCTATCATCGCCGGAACCGTCAATCACCGGCAGCCCTCAACCACCCATGCCCAAGACCCTGACCAGGTGCGCCGCGCGGTACAAAACTGGTTGCTGGAAACGCTTGATAAACCCTATCTCAACCTGATCGAATACACGTTTGAGTCGGGAGACTGGACCGATTCCAGCCTGGGCTGTCCGCAGCCGGGTGGTGTATATGCGGAGGGCGTGTTTAACGGCTATATCTGGACTTTCCTATTCGACGACTTCGTGCGTTACGAGGTGCATAGCGGCGTGTTTGGAGAGCCGGTGGTACTCTGCACGCAGGCAAGCGCCGCGCTGGATGTGCCGCTGCGCATTTATGCCACCGACGCGTTTGATGTGCTGGCCCCGGAGCAGTGGCTCGCGTTCCCTAGCAATGACGGCACCGAGGTGCTGTTTGGCCCCGGCACGGGTATCGCGTGCAGCGAAGCCGGGATGCGCATCCGCGTACTGGGTCCGCAAGATGCAGGGATCACGCCGGACGACTTGCTCACGCGCTATCTCGCGGGGCTGACCACCGTCGAGGGTGCACCGATCACGGTGGGTATCAATGGGCGTTCGGATACCTTCACCGTGCCCTGTGGAACCAATACACGC
>CBEVZO010000561.1:0-3331 GCA_965554365.1 uncultured Anaerolineae bacterium | reverse complement strand
CGAAAGCCGCGCCAATGGCAAACGCCGTCAGCTTCGATTGTACGAGGTTCACGCCCATCGATTGCGCGATATCCTCGTCGCTTTTCATCGCAGACCATGCGCGTCCGGTGCGCGAGGCTTTGAGGCGCATCGAGAAGAACGCCACCATGCCCGCACCCAGGAACACCAGATACACGATGATCAGATAACTCACCGGGCCGGAGGAGTCTTCAGGCAGCGGGCGCGGGATTTGCAGCACCCCCTGCGGCCCGCCGGTATAGTCGCGCAGGTTGTTGAACAACAGGCGAATGATTTCGCCAAAACCGAGGGTCACAATCGCCAGATAGTCGCCGCGCAGTCGCAGCACGGGAATACCGAGCGCGACGCCCGACAGCCCCGCGACGATCACGCCTGCGAATAGGCCCACGATGAAAGGCATTGAGCCGCCAAACAGATCGTTGTAGAGGCCTGTGTTGTCTAGCGCTGTGGCAACTAGCAGGCTCACTGTGATTCCGACTACCGCTAACAGTAGTGTGGTGCTGCCAGAGGGCCGTGCGGGAACATCGATCAACGTGCGTTGTGCGCCGGACTGCTGTGCCTGTCCCGTTGTGCGCCGCCGCCAGAGATATAGCCCAGCGACAACCACAATGGCCGTCACGATGACCGTGATTGTCATCCATCCGGCCATACGCACCACTACCTCGTCATTCCCATCGAACTTGAGGCCGAGCGATTCGCCGGTGGAGTCGTCGTAGGTTTCTTGATTGGATGACAGGAAGGCGTAGGTATACGCGCCGAGAGCGAAGAATGCTACATAGCCGAGGTCCAGCAGGCCCGCGTAGCCGACCACGATGTTCAGCCCCAGACCGAGCAGCACATTGATACCGACCAGCGTCATCACGTCGTTCTGGTACTGGTCCAGGAACAGCGGCATGATGAAGATCAGCATCAGTCCCATCGACCCGGCGAACTGGTTTTCAAAGCGGCCCGGTTTGCGCAATTCAAATGCGCTTTGCACCACGATTATTCCGCCCAACAAAAGCAGTGCCAGGCTCGTTAGCGTATGACTACCATCGCGTTCGGCGGCAGTGGCGATGAATGTTACGTCGTTTGTGTCGATGCGCCAGATCGCCAGCCCTGCCAACACCGCGACACCCACCGCAACCATGCCCAGCCGGACGGGATACGCGAGGTTCCAGTCGTTCGGCTCCGCCGCACGGATAGCAATCAACCCAAACAGGATGATACCAAAACTGAGCAGGAGTTGGACTTCCTGGCTGTTTTCCGCGAGATCAATCAACGGTTCGTTGTCGCCCTGCGGCTCGGTGATCCACAGCAATGCGAAGACGAGCAACGGCAGTAGCAGCACAAGCCAGCGTGAAACTGGATTACCGGAAAATTGCTGGCCCAGTGCTGCTCGGCGGCTGCCCAGGTCGGTCACAATGGTCAGCCAGGCGATCAGCGCGCCCAGTGCCCCAGCGATGATCAGCAGGAGCATGAAGCCGTAAAAACCGCCGATCACGAGATTCTGCCCGAACAGTTCCAGCCCCGTGTCTGAGTCAAACGTCAGACGCATGGGGTTAGTGCGTAGTGGCGCGTCTGCGGGATATTCGCCAGTGAAGATGTCTTTTTCTGGGTTAGCGAACAGTTCATCTTTGGGCACACCGGTGAGCAGTTCCATTGTTTCCAGATTAACCGAGTCAAAATACCGCTTGACGTTAGTTCCGTTTGTCTGCCAGCGGTTGATCAATGATATGAACAGGAACACGATCAGCGCCGCGACAACGCCCATCACCAGCACATTTTTAATCAGATAGCCTGCGCCCTGTCCATAATCTTTGCGTACGAGCTGCATACCCATCACGAACATGGTGAGCAGCAGCATGAACAGCGCAAAGTTTTGGAGGCGGATCGGGATGCCGATCAAGATAAAAAACAGGAGGATCAAGGCTCCGACAAAACCGTAGCCGATCCCTTCGCGTACAGTGTCTGTAAAGCGTTGCAAGCGTGCGGTCAGCATGGCTTAAACCTTCTTTTCCGACAGCACTTCGCCAAAGATACCCGTCGGGCGGAAAATCAGCACCAGCACGAGCAGGCTAAACGCGATCACGTCTTTGTATTCGGTCGGAATACCTAACATTGTTGGGCCAAGCGCCTCGACCAGCCCCAGGAAGAAGCCGCCGAACATCGCGCCGGGGATGTTGCCGATGCCGCCGAGCACCGCTGCCGTAAACGCCTTCAAGCCGGGGATGAACCCGGTACGGTAGTTGAACGACAGGTTATGGAAGCCCATCATTACGCCCGCCGCGCCAGCCAATAGCGATCCCAGCGCAAATGTGATGACGATGACGTTATCTACGTTCACGCCCATCAATGCGGCAGTGTTCTTGTCTTCGGCGACGGCACGCATCGCGCGCCCAGTCTTCGAGCGCTGCACAAACAGGTAGAGGAACACCATCAGGATGATCGACACAACCACGATAATGATGCCGGTCTTAGTCACCGGGATCGTACCGAGATCGCCGCCGAGGTTCACGTCAATCGTACCGCTGATCAGTTTGGGCCGCTTATAGAAGCGCGGCAGCGGGCCAAAGATGTTGAGCATGGCCTGCTGTAAAAAGAATGACGCCCCAATCGCACTGATCAACGGGGTCAGACGCGGCGCGCCACGCAGCGGACGGTAGGCCACGCGTTCGAGCGCAATTGCCAACAGCATCGAGGTGAGCATGGCTACCGCTACAATGAACAGCAGCGCGAGAATCGTGGTCAGTGCGGAGTGGATGTGCGGGGCATAACCGCCCAACGCTTGTAGCACACCGTAGCCCAACAGCGCCCCGGCGATCAGGCGGAAGGGCAAGCTAAAGAGCGTCATCATCCATGTCGGGCTGATATCTGCTGTGGCCTTGCTGCGCCGCCCAAAACGTTCGGCGAGCGTTTCTAGTGGCAAGAACAGCACAGCGAATAGCAGCGGCATCAGTACCGCCGCGATACTCGCGGCTCCAACCTCGAATGTGCCATTACCCAGTTCCAGCACGTAGGTCAGCGTGAACCAGCCGCCAAACGTGCCAAACACCAGAACTTCACCATGTGCGAAGTTGATCATAAACAGGATGCCGTAGACCAGCGTGTAGCCGAGCGCTACCAGCGCGTACACGCCGCCTAACACCAATCCGTTGACTAATTGCAACCCCCATATAGTAAAGGGATATTCTTCGGCTTGCACTACAGAAGCCACACGGTTGGATGCTATTAGTATGATAATTATACCGAGGTAGTTGATAAACAATGGTGTGGATGACACGCTCTCTTCGCTGCGCATACGAATCAAGAGTACCAGGCCCAACAATATCAG
>CBEVZO010000560.1:0-3332 GCA_965554365.1 uncultured Anaerolineae bacterium | reverse complement strand
CGCTCTAAGATATCGGTGTCCCACCCAAACGGTGTGCAAGGACTGGGACAAGTCGGGAAAAACTTGCGCGCCTGTTCAGACTCATTTTTTCATCATATTAAAGGAGTAGTAAGCAATGAAAACACGTTTAGTTGTTGTGTTAGCCCTGGTGAGCGTCTTGGTAGTGGGCATCGTCCCATTTGCCAGCGCACAGGATACCGTTACGGTCGAAGTCTACTTCCCGATTGCCGTAGACAGCCCCGTGACCAACATCCTGGCGGAATACGAAGCCACCTATGAAGAAATGCACCCCAACGTCGATATCGTTTGGTCGTTTGAAGGCGGCTACGGCGATGTCAAGAACAAGCTGCTGACCACGATGGAAGGCGGCGGCGATCTGCCTGCGCTGGCGATCATGCTGGCGACCGACATCTACGATCTGCGCAACGCCGATGTGATCATGCCCTTTGATGCGTATGTTGATGAGGCATATCTGGGCGACTTCTTCCCGAACTGGCTGGCGAACAGCTACTACGATGGCGACTTTGACGGCACGCCGGAACTCTACGGGCTGCCCTTCCAGCGCTCGACGGTGCTGCTCTATGTCAATAAGACACTGGTGGAAGAAGCCGGGTTTGCCATGCCCACCACGCGCGACGAACTTGCGGAGATCGCCCAGGCACTCACAACCGACGACCGCTGGGGCATCTTGATTCCGAATAGCTGGCCCTACTGGCTATTCCAGCCGTTCACCATTGGCGCGGGGCAGAACATCGTGGATGAGAGCGACGTGGATGTGTACTTCGATAATCCAGTCGTGATCGACGCGCTGCAATTCTGGGTAGACCTGTACGAAGTGTACGGCGCGACTCCGGCAGGCGTTCAGAGCAACTGGGGCGATGCGCCCGGTCTGTTCACGGACGGCGCGGCGGTCATGATTGCGCATAGCACCGGCTCGCTGCCCGGTATCCTTGGGAAAGCTGATTTTGAAGTTGGCGTGAGCGCAATCCCCGGCACAGAAGGTTTCGCAACGGTGACCGGCGGCGGCAACCTGTATCTTGTCGAGGGCACGGACGAGACGACCGCAGACGCGGCGTGGGGCTTCGTGGAATGGCTCACCAGCCCGGAGATGGCGGTTGATTGGAGCATCAAGACTGGTTACATCACCACACGCGTTAGCGGGTTGGAACTGGACGCCTGGGTGGAGTACACCACCGCCAATCCGCAGGCCGCCGATACAGTTGCCTCGCTGGAATTCGCGGGCCGCGAGTTCTCGGTGCAATCGCTGGGTGAAGTGCGCAATGTACTGCATGGCTATATCCTGCAAGTGCTGAATGACGAAATGTCACCGGCGGACGCGATGGCAGCGGCGCAGGCCGACGCTGACGAAATCCTGAGCATCTTCAAGTAACGCTCGCCGGTTGTCGAAGACCTATCACGAGACGCTTGCCTGCGTGCAGGCGTCTCTTTTTATTCTTGCTGGGCCAACGCGGGAAAGTGTGAATCGCCGGCGACGCCTTACATTTACCCCTCCCCCAACGCGAACTTTGTTCGCGCGCCCTCCCCGTAAACGGAGCGGGGGAATCAAGTCAGTCAAGTCCCTCTCCGCCTGCGGGGGTCGCAGCTTCGCTGCGCGGGATTATAGGGAGGGGTAAATCGCGCGCACACAATTTTACTTCCCACTGATTCGCGTTACGCCTTCGCACTAAGAAGTCGCGAGGAGACTGTCGCATGACAAGTGCTGTCAACGCACTAAAATCCGATTGGTTCGCCGCGCTGCGCAGCCGGATCAAACCGCTGCCGTATCTGCTGCTGCTGCCGACGGTATTTTTTGTTTACCTGTTCACGATCAATCCCACCTTCCGTGTGCTGCAAGACAGCCAAATCTACTACCACCCGACCTTGCCTCCGATCCCCAAAGAATCCGATCTTGGGTTGCCGGGTGTTAGCACGGAGGTGCGCACACTGGACGGACCGCACGATGTAGACTGGGCATATTTCCGCGCGATCTTCGACCCGGACACGCGTGAGGGCGAGCGCTTCTACCGCGTGATGAGAAATACGTTCACCTACGTGATCACCACCGTGCCGGTGAGTATGCTGCTGGCGTTTTTCTTTGCGGTGCTGGTGAACCGGACAATGCGCTTCATCGGGTTGGCACGGGTCGCGTTTTTCTATCCCACAATGCTGCCGATGGTCAGTGCGGCAACGGTCTGGCTCTTTTTCTTCACGCCGGAGTACGGACTCTGGAATGCGGCGCTGCGGGCGCTGGGGTACAGCGGCGCGGAGAACTGGGTCGTCAACCCCAATCTCGCCCTATGGAGCCTGATGGTTGTCGCGATCTGGAAAAACGCGGGCTATTTCATGATCTTCTATCTGGCAGGGCTGCAAAATCTGCCGGAAGATGTGTATGAAGCGGCCTCCCTGGACGGCGCAAGCTGGTGGGTGCAGATGTTCCGCATCACCTTGCCGCTGCTGCGTCGCACCACGTTGTTCGTGAGCGTGATCGCGATCATTGGCGCATTCCAAACCATCGATCACGCGCTGGTGATGACCTTTGAACTGGTGACGGGCGAGGCCGATTTGCTGTTATACGAGATTTTCCAACAGCGCTTCGAGTTTTATAACTACGGCTACGCTAACGCCCTGACGATGGTGATGATCACCATGTTGCTGATTCTGACAATGGTCAACTTCTTGATCTCGGAGCGTAACAATGACTGAACAAGCGATCAATCCGTTGCTGCGACAGCGTCATTGGGGCGCATGGTTCGTCACGGGGATCACGGCGCTGCTCGCCATACTGTGGACCCTCCCGGTGCTATGGGCCGTGATCGTGTCCTTCCGCCCGCCGGACGATGATCTAGGGCGCGGGGATGTGTGGTTCAGCGACCGCGTGACGCTCGACAGTTACACCAAGGCCACCGATCTCGCGCCGTTTTTCCCGGACTGGGAAGAAGAAGGGTTCCCCGGTCACTCGTATTACGCCAACACGCTGGAGTGGGTACTGTTGACGCTGGTCGTGCAGGTGTGTACGGTGACATTGGCGGGCTTCGCATTTGCGCACTTTGATTTTGCGGGCAAACGACCGCTGTTTTACATCGTGTTGATGCAGATGATGATCCCGACGGCGGTGCTGCTGGTTCCCAACTTCATCACCATCCGCGAGTTTTCGACTAAGACGCTGCTAATCCCGGAATTCATCTACTACAAAGAGTTCAATCTCTACGACACGCCGCTGGCGATTGCCTTGCCCTACTTCGGGTCGGCGTTTGGCACGTTCCTGATGCGCCAGGCGTTTCTGAGCGTGCCGGATGATCTGGTGGATGCGGGCACGGTGGACGGCTGCCGCT
>CBEVZO010000559.1:0-3334 GCA_965554365.1 uncultured Anaerolineae bacterium | reverse complement strand
CTGACCTGCACACCAAAGCCGTCCGCTCCCCGAAAGTGTTAATTATCATATACGATTTTTAACGATGTGTTAATTGTCAAACGTTGGAAGTTGTATTAATCTAAAGTAAATCACATCAAACAAGCGTCAAAATTAATCAATAGCGCATTAATTAACGTGGGGGAAACGCAACATTAACCAGGGGCAAATGTTCGACGGAAACGGGGTGGTCGCATGTGGACACAAGTGATCGTCATCAGTGCATTAGTGACACAAATCGGGACAGTGTTTATCAGCCTGCGCTATGTGGCGTTCCCCAAACCGCGACAACGGGGGTTAATACTGATCGCCGCGCTGGTGTTGGTCGGTCGATCAGCGATCATGCTGCGACTGCTGACAAACGATAGCATTGATACAAACAGCACCGAGATATACCTCAGCGAACTGGCGGTCCTTGTGACATCGGTGGCGGTATTTGTGACGGTGCTGATCCTTCCGACACAATTCAAAGTGCATCAAGACACGCGTGCAGACCTCGAACAACGCATGGAGCAGCAATCCGCCGCGTTGCAGACGGCGACATCGCGCCTGGATTCCGAGGTCGCCCAGCGTGAGGCCGCCGCCGCTGCCCTGCGCACCGCCGAAACCGTGTATGTGCGCGCTCTTGACGCACAGCCCGACCGCATTTGTCGCTACCGCATAGATGGCACGCTCACTTATGCCAACCGGCGCTACTGCGAGGTCTTAGGATACACGCGGGACAACGTGGTGGGGCACAGCGTATTTGAGGTAGTGCCTGCCGAATTTCATGCCGCAATCCATGACGCAATCCAACGGCTCAGCCAGGCCACACCGGTGATCAGCACCGAACAGTATGTTATGCACCCCGACAGCGAACAGTGGGAACAATGGACGCGCCATGCGATTTATGACGCCAACGGCAACCTCATCGAAATTCAGGCGGTAGGCCGCGACATCACGCAACAGCGACAGACAGAACGCGCACTCCGCGAAAGCGAACAACGGCTGCGACAGATCGTGGAGCAGATGCCCGTGTTGATCATCGCGATGGACGATGCCGGAATCATCATCAGTTGGAGTCGTGAGTGTGAGCGCCTGACAGGCTTCAGTGCAGAGGAAATCATCGGCAACCCCGATGGCTTTGCGCTGTTGTATCCCGACGACGCCTATCGCGCGCAGCTTGAACGCCGCTTCCGCGAACTGGACAGTGATTTCCGCGCGGTAGAAACGACGATCACATGCAAAGATGGCTCCACGCGCACAGTGTCCTGGTCGAATATCTCAAGTCAGCAACCCGTGCCCGGCTGGAATCGGTGGGCGGTGGGTATTGATGTGACCGCGCGCGAACAGGCCCAAGCCGAACTCCAACACGCCCATGCCTCGCTGGAAACACAGGTCACTGAACGTACAGCGGAACTCCGCGCGACACAGACCGATCTGGAACACGAAAACACCAACCGTCGCCGCGCCGAGATCGCCTTGCGGCAATCGGAAACGCAGTTGCGCACCACGCTCGACGCCATTGATGACATGGTGTATGTAATCGACACCGAGCTGCGTATCACGCTGTGCAACACGGCCCTGTTGAAATTTGCGCGCGAATCGGGGTTGGTGCCCAATCCTATCGGACGCACGCCGTTCGAGGTGTTCCCCTTCCTGCCCGACCGGCTGCGCGGCGAATACTTCCGCGTGTTTGAAACCGGCGAGATACTGGGGGGTGAAGATGCGTTCGAGTTGGGGCCGATCCAGTGGGTGAATGAGACGCTCAAAACCCCGATCCGCGACGCCGAAGGGCATGTGACGCATGTACTGACCGTAATGCGCGACATCACCGAGCGCACACACACCGCCGCGCAGATCGCCGCCAGCGAAGATGTTACGCGCTGTCTAATCGAGCAGTCGCCCTACGGGATCAGCATGGTGAATACTGAGGGTATCGTGGTGGAATGGAACACTGCGGTGGCTCAGATCACGGGCATCCCGCGCGAAGATGCGATGGGGAAATACCTCTGGGATGTGACACAGCGGGTGATGCCGCCGGAAGCGCCGCGTGAGGAATTACTGACGCGCCAGAAGCAGCAGATGCTCGATTTTTTACAGGGGAAATCAACGTTTTCACACAACACCAAGGTCAATATTCAGCACGAAGATGGGTCGCGGCATACCCTGCGCTTTAGCTTTGTCCTGCTCCAGACCGCACAGGGGCCAATGGCGGCCACCTTTATCGAAGACATTACCGCCGACTAAGGACGCCCCCGTTCTCGGTCGAAGTTGGGCGCAGCAGAGCAACGTCCCTATACACTCCTCCGCTCCTGTCCACCACTCCCCCGTCATCCCCGCTTACCTTTGGTTTTGCGCTTGGGTTTGCGCGCCGACGACTTCTGAATGTCCTCAACCGGCTCGATGCTGAGCGCACGGTAGCCCACCCAGGTGCGGACCGGCACGTAGTACACAATATAGGTCTGGCCGGACTTGAGGACTTTGTAGACATGCTGCGGGGCGAATATCTGCTTGCCACCCTGTACCGGCAGCTTGATTTTCCCGGTAGCATTCGCTTCGTCCAGCGCCCCAAAACGCCGCGCCATCAACGAAAACCCGCCCACACGCAGCGTAGTCCGCTTGACTGGCTGCTGTGGGAGTTTCTCGCGTTCGAGATACAGCAGCACCGCCGGGATCAGCGCCAGCGCCATCATGAACAACATCGGGAACACTACCAGAGACCCGCTCAGCGCCCCCGTGACACCCAGGATCAACACCACCGCCGCCAATGCCCCAATCACCGGCCAGTACGTTGTGCGTAGATCGTTTTCCAGGCGCTCAAGCTGTAGATCGCTGAGTACGCCGCTTTGGTTCGCGTCGAGATCGGCGGGGCCGAAATCCAGCGTGAGGCCCAACCGCGCCAGGTGGTCGTCGTCGAAGTCCAACGGATCGGCGTAGACTTCCTCTTGCACGTGCAGCGCGTCACCGTGCGGAATCGCCGTCCCGACCGGAATGTCCGGCGCGGACTCATGCGCGGCAGCATACGCTTGTTCGTCGTCGGATTGGGGCGCGGGTTGGTGTACGGGTTGCATGGCGGACCTCGTAGATGTTCTCTCACACAATCACGATATAGTACGGGACTCTAGCACGAGATCGTGCGGCGGGGCAAAATCGCACCGCTAGCGGGGTGCATTCGGATTTGGGGGCGGGGTGCAGTTGGTATATCCAGTTGCCCCGTGATGCCCAGCCGCTTGCCCACACTACAACGACCCCACCCCCGCCCTCCCCGCTGGCGGGGAGGGAGTCACCGTGCGCACCTTAGCCCCTCCCCTGTCAACGGGGGAGGCTGGGAGGG
>CBEVZO010000558.1:0-3340 GCA_965554365.1 uncultured Anaerolineae bacterium | reverse complement strand
AATGCACTGTGGGGAGAATATTATCATGACTAAACCGCACATTTTAATGTTGACGCCGTACCTGCCGTATCCGCCCAACAGCGGCGGGCGCAGCCGTACCTATAACCTGATCAAGCATCTGCGCGAGGATTACCGCATCTCGTTGATTTGCTTCGGACGGTCCGAGGAACAGCAGTACGATCTCGCGCCGCTGCGTGATCTCTGCGATCTGGTTGTGGTGGATCGTGCGCCGAGTCCAGGGACGTTCAAGGCGGCGCTGCTGAGCCTGACTGCGCTCAAGCCGGTGACGATGCGCCTGTATCACACGCCAGAGATGGAACGCGCGATTGGGGAGTTTTTGGCACACAATACGATTCACCTGATCCACGTCGAATCGTTTTACATGATGCCCAATCTCCCGCGCCAACTGGAGGTGCCGGTGCTGCTCTCGGAACCGGCGATTGAGTATGTGGCGTGGGGACGGCACGCGCAGGTCGCACAGCCCTGGTATACGCGGCCCGGCGTGGCGCTCGAAGCGTGGAAGATGAAAACATGGGAGCCGCGTTTGTGGGCCGAAGCGACGGTTGTCGGCGTGATGTCGGAGATCGATGCAGGGTTGATTAAGCAGGCGATTCCCGGCGTGAAGACGGTCATGGCTCCGAACGGCGTGGATACCGACTATTTCCAGATCGACGAGACGGCGGTGCGTGATAACCGGACCGGGCTGTTCATGGGCGACTATAAGTATTTCCCGAACACAGACGCGGTGTTGTATTTCAGTAACGAGATTTTGCCGCTGATCCGCAAGCAGCGTGGCGACTTCCAACTCATGTTGCTCGGCAAGGACGCGCCGCGCGAGATCGTGGCGCTGCACAATGACACTGACACGGCTGTGACCGCGACCGGGTTTGTGGACGATACGCGCCCGTTTTTACAGACCGGGGCGTTGTTTGTGTGTCCGCTGCGCAGCGGCAGCGGAACGCGTTTTAAGCTGATGGAGGCGTTGGCGTGCGGCTGCCCAGTGGTCAGCACATCGGTGGGGGCGGAAGGTCTGGACGCAGTAGACGGCGAACATATGCTGATCCGCGACGATCCAAAGGGGTTTGCAGAGGCGGTGGTGTGGATGCTCAACCACCCCAAGCAGGCCGATGAGATGGCACGCAAGGGGCGGCAGTGGGTGGTCAATCGTCACGCCTGGGCACACAGCGCGGCGCTGCTGCGCGACACCTACGACAAGCTGATCGGGCACGAAACTCCCACGCTGAGCATGACACAGCGCGAGTCGGCGCGTTTTGTCTCGCAGGTACATGATGCGCTGGAAGCACTGGACGAGGATGAAGACGGAGAAAACACGCAGTGAAGACGCTGCCTATCACTATTCCCGAAACTGAATTAGCTGCGTTCTGTCGTCGCCACCATATCACCCGGTTAGCGTTATTTGGCTCCGTGTTGCGCGATGACTTCAGGAGTGAGAGTGATGTCGATGTACTGGTGGAGTTTGAACCGGGGCATGTGCCGGGATTTGCTTTTTTCGGTATACAGGACGAGTTAGCGGCGCTGTTTGGACGCACCGTAGACCTCAATACGCCGGGATTCCTCAGCCGCTATTTTCGCGATCAAGTGCAGGATGAAGCGGTGGTGTTGTATGACGCCACCTGATGAAAAAACACGTTTGCAACATATGCGCGACGCGGCAAAAAAAGCGGTTGACTTTACAGAGCATCGTACACGCGAACATTTGGATACAGACGAATTGCTAG
Organism: uncultured Anaerolineae bacterium; assembly: GCA_965554365.1. Lineage (GTDB taxonomy): Bacteria > Chloroflexota > Anaerolineae > Aggregatilineales > Aggregatilineaceae > CAYRNY01. Next base: position 1,601 of record CBEVZO010000558.1, on the reverse strand, counting down.
CTTTAGCTGTGGTGCGTTTAATTGAGATCGTTGGTGAGGCAGCCAAAACAATTGGGGATGATACGCGGGAAGCACACCGGGAAATTCCCTGGCGTCAAATTGCTGGTACACGAGATCGTTTAGCACATGGCTATTTTGATGTTGATCTGGATATTGTCTGGCGGATTATCACCGATGATCTGCCGCCATTGATCGAACACGTACAGCAAATACTCTCCGAGATAGACGAAGATGAAGACGGGGAAGACACGCAATAATGGCGCAGCAAGCACCGTTTTTCATTGTGGGCTGCGGACGGTCTGGAACGACGCTGCTCCGCACGATGCTGAATCACCACTCCCAGGTGGCGATCCCGCTGGAATCACTGTTCATCATCGACTATCTGCGCACACCTAATCCGCCTGACCCCGCGATGCTGCGTCGTTTGCTGTTGCGTGAACACGAACTGGTCGAATGGGGGTTGGCGTTCACGGAGGCCGATTTCGACGGCTGCGTGACTGTGCAGGATTTCATCGACCGGGCGCATACGCTCTACGCGAAGCAGCATGATAAAGCGATCTGGGGGCAGAAAACGCCGCGCTTTGTGCGACATGGCGCGCTGTTGAAGCGCGCCTATCCCCATGCGAAATTCGTAGACGTACAGCGCGATCCGCGTGCGGTGGTGTCGTCGCTGATTCGTTCGAATGTGCATCGCAGCAATGCGCTCTACGCGGCGCGGCGCTGGCAGCGGGATATCGCTGCCGGACTTGAGCTTGAGCAGGACTATCCCGGCGACGTGCTGCATATCCGGTACGAAGACCTGATCACCGCTACGGAAGCGGTGTTGCGGGATGTCTGCGCGTTTCTGGATTTGCCGTTTGAGTCGAGTTTGCTGGATTATCACAAAACAGGGACGGTGGAATATGGGGCGTATTACAACCAGATTCACGCCAAGCTGAATCAAGCGCCCGATGCCAGCCGTCTTGAAGCGTGGCGCAAACACCTCGCACAGCGACAGATCGCGCTCGTGGAGTCGATCTGTGGTGAACTGATGGATCAGTTGGAGTATGCGCGCGAGACAGATGCGCAGGTCGCGCCGGGCTACGTGCGGCGTTTGAAGTTGGAGCGCGTGGTGGGGTTTGGACGCCAAATCTGGACGTATATTACGCTGCGGCGCGGGGCGTTGGTGAGCATGTTCCGCCGCCGCTTGCGGTTGGGGCTGCTGCGACGCACGCTCAATGAGTTGAATTACTGAGCGCGTGCGTCCTGCGATGATGTCTCAGTCTGTGGGCGTGCGGGTGTCCGTGTCAGTATTCGATGGCGGGCTAGGTTCCAGCCACGCAATCGGCTGCCCGGACTCAAGCCGGCGCAGATGTATCAGCGTTTGCTCCATCAACTGCCGGTTGGTTTGCAACAGATCGCTGATCAGCCCCAGCACAAAGGTGATCATTGCAAACACCAGGAAGATCGTGCCCAGAATGAGCGACTGTGTGTGTCCTGTCGGGCCGTGCGGAGGCGAGAGATAGAAATACATGAAGCGCACCCAGGGGATCAGCCCGATCATGAGGGCTACCAGCGTGATTGTCATGAATACGCGCAGCGGTTGGTAGCGCAGATACACG
>CBEVZO010000557.1:0-3348 GCA_965554365.1 uncultured Anaerolineae bacterium | reverse complement strand
TGGGGTGATCATGTCGATCCCTACTCATCGTTCACCCCAATTCGTGATTTACTGACACTACTTTTTCTATACCCTCACTGCCCTGTGCCAGGACTGCGGTATACTGGGGTTCTTTGATTCTGCATGGGGTGTACAGAGAGGACGATCTGCGTGAGCGACATCATCACAGCCATCAACACGGCCCAGGTACGCGCATGGGTACAGCAAGCCGGAGACATTGCGCGGGGCTATTTCGGCAATTCCGCTGCCCGGTGGAAAAGCGCGGGCAGTCCTGTCACCGTCGCCGATCTGGAAATCGAGCAGTTGCTCAGCGCGCGCATCCGTGACACGTACCCCGATCATGGCATCATCGGTGAAGAATACGGCAGCACGGCGCTTGACAGCGAATTCCTATGGACGCTTGACCCCATCGACGGTACGCGCATCTATGTGGAGGGTATGCCGACGTGGAGCATCACACTGGCGCTGTTCCATCATCTGCGCCCCGTGTTCGGACTGGTCTACCTCCCGCTGCTCGACGACTGGACGTACACCGGTGGTGACGCTGTGATCTGCAATGGCCGCGTGGTCACGGACCGGCTCAAAACGCGCTGGGACGAGAGTTCGTTCGTCTTCTGGCGCAGCGATGGCGGCACGCGGTTCGACTTCCAGTTTACGCGCATCATGGCCTACGGCAGCACCGCGACGCACATCGCCTACACCGCGCGCGGGCAGGCGGTCGCCACGCTCGTGCATGGCCCCTACCTGTGGGATATCGCGGCAGGGATGGCATTCATGGCCGCACAGGGCGGCGAGGTGCGCGAATTCAGCGGCGACCTGCTGGACCTGACCGGGCGTGATCTGCACGAACCGCTGTTGGGCACATTCCTGATGGGGCATCCCGACGTGATCGCGCGCCTTATGCCGCTGCTGCACCGTCGCGCGGAAGTCACGGGGCATCCGGCGTGGTAAACGCAAGTCCAGATAAACACACACGGGGCGTCTAGAGTGATCCAGACGCCCCGCTTTTATTACGTGTAAGAATACGCGTGATGGTTACGGCGCGGCCCAGAATTGCACCTCGCCGTCCACCTCGACCAGCAGTGTGCGTCCATCGGGGCTGAACTGCAACCCGGTGATCGGGGCGCTCAACGCATCCGCACGCACGCTTTGTCCCGGCGTCACATCCCACCAGCACAGCGTTCCATCCTCGTACCCGGCGATCACATATCGCCCGTCAGGACTGAACACCAGCGCGCTGACATCCGCCGTTATGTCCGGTGATGTCAGCACTATAGATTCGCCGCCGAGATCGTGCGCATCCAGTAGCGAGACTTGCGCCGCCATCATCGCCGCAACCCACTGTCCGTCCGGCGACCACACCATTTGATCCAACGTGATATTGACCGACATGCGCGCAGCCAGCAGTTCCATATCCGCGCCAAACGGAGGCGTGACAGTGGGTAACACTATTGGGGTCGCAGTCGGGGTGGGCGTGACAGTTGACGGCCTCTGCGCCAGCATGGTTTGCGTCGCGTTGAAGGTGATCGCTGTCGCTGTAATCGCGGCGGGCGGCAACGTGCGTGGCACGCGTGTGGCCGATGGCGTCAGCGTCAGCATGGTTTGCGTCGCGTTGAAGGTGATCGCCGTCGCTGTGATTCCGGCGGGTGGCAGGTTTGGGGTGGGGGTCACGGTATGCGTGGGCGATGACGGGACCGGCGTCGGCGTCCCTTGTTGGCTCGCCCCAGACACATTATCACCGGGCACGCTGGCCGGATGCAGCGGGCTATCATCAGCGCCGCCGCGCAGCACCAACAGTCCGGCAATCATGAGAATTACCGCCGCTGCGACCAGCAGCAGCGTGCCCAATCCGCGTTGGGCGGTCGAACGGGAGTCATGCACCTGGCGGGGCCAGGATCGTGTGTGTAATGTCATAGCATCAGTCTCCTCATAATCCACTTGATCCGCGCGGCCATTACGGGACGGCGTGATCGTGTGGGATGTCGTATACGAAGTGGTGCGCTCCTGTTGTGCCACGTTAACGGCCCGTGTCCAGATGCGCGCACGCTGTGCCTCGTCAAGCAGCGGGCTGCGGTGCGTCTGCATCAGTGCGCGTGCTAGTGCCGTGTCGGACGCGCTCAAGTCTGCTGGTGGATCAGCGTGCGGGTCGGCGGCGAGGTCGTCCAGATAACGCCGCAGCAGGCGGTTGGTGGTGTTGGAATCGTGGTGTGCTGTCATGCGTCCACCTCCCCAATCTCGGCGTGATACGCGGCGCGCAGCCGGTTGATGATGCGGTGTAGTTCTACGCGCACGGCGACATGCGTTTTCCCGACCGCCGCCGCGATCTCTTTCGCGTTGAGTCCGCCTGCCAGTTTCAGCGCCAACAGATTCGCTTGTTCGTCGGACAGCTCCGCAATCAAACGGCGCACGCGGCGCACATCGTCAGCGTGCGCGATCTGGTCCAGCACGTCGCTCGCCGTATCCAGCAGCGACCATTCCAGCGCGTCCAGTGGAACCGTCGTGCGCTGCCCGCGCAGATGATCGACCACGCCGTTGTGCGCGATGCGAAACAACCACGCCGCCACTGATCCACCCCGGAAGCCGTCCACTCCGGCGAGCGCCCGCATGAACACCTGGCTCGTCACGTCTTCCGCGTCCGGCGTCCCGACGCGTGTGCGACAGTACGCGTAGATGCGGTCCACATAACGCTCGTAGACGGGGGCGAACTGCGCCAGATCGTCACGCGCGGCCCGTAGACTGCGGACATCTTCTGCCTGAGTGTGCGCGTCGTCTTCCGGGCGGCGGCTCGGAGGCGATTTGCGCACTTTGAAACGGGTTCTATCCACGATACGGATCCTGTACGCGTGTGTGGGTCATGACCTACACCAACTAAGACGATGCAGCGGGCGAAGTGTTACAGCATGTGGGGGAATAGGGTGTGGCACGGTGACACTGTAACGAGTCTGCAAAAAGGGTGCAAAAGACAGGTAAACGCGCGCCCCCTTTGCTCGATGCCGCGCGACTTAAGCTATGAACACATGAAACGCGTGGCAGGTGCAGGGGACATCCCCGCAGAAGGGTAACAAAACATGATGACCCACACTCACAGCATTGAGCAACACTTCCTGTTTCGCTCTGGACGTGCAGGCAAGATCGAACAGTGGAAGGATAACGGGGATGGCACGATTACGCGGCTCAACGACGATCTGATGTTGACCAAAACGCAGTATCGCGCGCTGATCAACACTCCGTCCCTGCCGCGCCGTTTCGCTTATGACCTTCGCGTAACCTACGCGGCCTAACTTGAGTCTATAGGAAATTCTCATTCTAACGGATTTTGTGGCACATAAAGAATGGGTTGGATGGAAG
>CBEVZO010000556.1:0-3358 GCA_965554365.1 uncultured Anaerolineae bacterium | reverse complement strand
CATAATCACAATATATAATCTCCGTTTCTCCTCGATTACCATGCCACTTAAATTCAGCCTCCTGCTGCATTCGAGTTTTTACTGTTTTCTTTGTCTTTTCGGGTACTGCTTTCCACCATGTTTCACCATGTTCTTCAGCCATTGCTTTACTCACTAGCTGGCGAACCATGTTTTCAAAGCAGTGAATGGCGGTATAAACTATCGCCATTTTCTGCGAATCTACTAGCAAGTCTTGGTCTAGAGAATCAAAAGACAAGGAAGCCTCAATCTCTCGAGCTTGTTCTGAGCGAAGGTAACGATTTCTGAGTCTGCCCACCTTGTCAAGGCTGGTTTCAGTAAGGATGCCTCGATACACAAATGAGTAAAGCTGGTCCATTATCATTTCCCCAGATGTTCTCTCAATGATTTAAATATTGCATCATAAACAGCCTGATCACGGCTTTCAGGTAACACAATATTGATATGGTACTGGAGAGAACGAAGTTGAAGTTGAGATTCTGCGGCTGGTGCTGCTTTGCTTTTGAATCCAGTGGCAACGTCGGTTTCTTGGCTAGGCAAGCTGTCCGAAATCGAAGTGTCTACGGGAATAGCTTTTGATACAGGTGCGGAGAAATCAGCGATGCTTGACAATGCCTCGAAAGCTTTGGCAATTAAACCAATAATCCTGTCAGACTTTTGACCATGATAGAGTGTGCGCAGTTTGTTCTCTACCTCCTCAGACGTCAACAGGTGAGCATCTTTGTTGACAAGGAAGAGATCGGAGTATGCTTCTCGAATGGCTTCTGCGAGAACTTTTTCAGATTGAGAGCTATCCAGGTATCTGTAATATCTTTCTTGTGGTACGCCATCAACATCGAGGAATCCTAACTCTTTCAACATACCGATTATTGATCGATCGGCTGAGCTAGTAAAACCAATATCCTGCAAGAATTGATATGTAAACTTTTGAGGTGGTTGTGCGGCTAATATTGCCTCAAAGTACTCTGGGATTCGATTGTAGCTCTGTACATAGCTATTTGGAAGAGGCATGATTCACTCTCATATGCTGTTATGTTGCCAATATTTCTAATAATACCATCGATTATAGAGCCTGCAAATGTATTCTTCGTCCCACACCCCCACCTTTGGGGGCGTGCGCCAGCCCGACAGGTATGCTACTCTTGAGGGAACGAGTATTGTGCAACGTACAGGGGGCAACTGCATGACTATTCCTCAGGTTTCCGATTATCTCCCCGACTTGTTGCCATTCGTCGCCGGGCTGGTTGCGGATACACAGACTGGCGCGATCACCGCCTGGCCGCCCTTCGATGAACGGGTCAAGGCGTACTTCACGCCGCCGGTTATGGCACAGACAGACACGGTAGTACGCGGTTGGCGCGCGATGGCGGGCTGTCGCGATGGGATCACGCAGACGCACGTGATCAGCGCCATCGCCGCGCTGTTGCAACTGCCGGAGTACGGCGACGCCACACCGGAACAGCAGGTACTCATGCTGTGGATTGTGCTGTACCACGATGTCGCCAAGATCGCGCGTAAGGGCCACCGCGACGCGACGCACGGCTTCCGCTCCGCCGCCCTGACCGCGCAAGGATTGCCGAGCCTGGGTTTTGCGATCACGGACGACTATGCGAGCGAAATCGGCGAGTGGGCGTTCCTGACACGCACTGCTGTCACGCACGAAGTCGAGATGAAGGACCAGATTCAGGACAATGGCAAGCTCCCCGCGATTATGGCAGGCATCGACCGGCTGTTTGGCGCGGGATCACCTGGCGCGCGCGTGGTACAGGGCGTACTGCTGCACATGTCGCTGAACGTAGTGTCCGATTGGCCTGCCGCCGCCCCCCTGACCGGTGATCTCGTGCGGCTGTGCATCGACGACGACCTGCTCCCGCTGCTGCGCGCGATGATGTTGGTCGATAACGACGCGTGGCAGTATTTTGATGCACCGCTGAAGAAAAAATATCGCGCCGAAACCCTCGCAGAGTTCGAGCGCGTGCAAGGACTGCTCAACGGCGCAGGCTAGCACAGCGTTGGTGCAATGCAACATGCGGGGCGCTCCACTGCTGCGGATCGCCCCGTGTGTTGTGTCTCAAATAGTGATGCGCGCTCAGTCGTACAGCGGGAACGTGACGCGCACCTCCGTCTCGCCGCCCGGCTCACTGTGGATCGTCAGTTGACCGCCGTGCAGTTCCGTTAACCGACGCGCGATGATCAGGCCCAGGCCCAACCCCTGCTGCTCATAGAGGACGCGCTCGAACTGCATATACGCGCCCACCTGCTCGATCTGCTCTGGCGTCATACCGCGCCCGTGATCGATCACGCGGATGATGAACTGCCCCTCGTCACGCGCCGCGATGATCGTCACCGCCATGCCCGGCTCGGAGAACTTGAACGCGTTATCCACCAACTCATCTACAATCTTGCGCAGATCGTCTTTAGCGACGCGCAGCGCGATCTCCGTCAGCGTCAGCGCCAGGTCGTCGGGCCGGTTGTGGACTCCGGCGCGCTTCTGCGCCACCTCGGTGATCACCTCGTTCACACGCGGGGTAATGTGCCCGCGCAGCCGTTCCACATACTCCGGGTCGGTGGCATACACTTCGATCTGCGCGTAGATCAGGTAGTTTTCGAGGACCCGGTGCAGCCGGTGGTTGTGCTGGATCACGCGATCCGCCAGATCGCGGATTTCATCGGGCGTAAGCACATCGGCATCCATTCTCAACACTTCGGCGAACCCAATGCTGCCTGTGAGCGGCGTACGCAGTTCGTGTGGCAGCGCGTAGACGATGTTTTTGCGCAGCAAGTTGATCGTTTCTTCATGTTTCATGACCGCACGACGGTGGCGTTCGAGTGCCGCGTCTACCGCTTCGAGCAACTCATCGTTGGTGAACGGCTTGGAGAGGTAATCGTCCGCGCCCAACGTCATCCCACGCCGCATATCATGCCGCTCGGCCCGCGCCGTCATGAACACGAACGGAATGCTCGCGGTGGCCGGATCGCTGCGCAGCGTGTTCAGCACATCATAGCCGCTCTGACCCGGCATGTTGATGTCGCACAACACGAGATCGGGCTGCTGCTCGCGCACCAACGCGACCCCCGGCTCACCGCGCGTTGTGCCATCTGCGACAAAGCCCTTATACCGCAGCGTCGCAAGCACACGGTCGAGGGTCATCTTGTCATCGTCGATCACGATAATGCTGACTTTAACTTCAGTGTCCACGCTATCCTCGATATCTGTACCCCGAACCTCTAGTATATGATAGTCGATATCTCCGTTCCACAAAAATCCGGGTCCATGAACGAGTGGTCAGTAGATTGTCGTGTGCGAACCCAACCTCACCCCCCAGCCCCCTCTCCCGTC
>CBEVZO010000555.1:0-3370 GCA_965554365.1 uncultured Anaerolineae bacterium | reverse complement strand
CACCTTCACTGAGGAACGCAAAGTCTGGCGCATCGACCTGCTGGATTCGCAGTTCTTCACGTATGTATGGGGCGTGCTGCATCTGGATTTCGGCCCCTCGCTGAATATCGCGTCGCTCGACCAGAACATACAGGTCAGCGACGAGATCAGCACACGCCTGCCCGTGTCGATGCAGGTGGGCTTTTTTTCGGTGCTGCTGGGCTTCATGATCGGGATTCCGCTGGGCGTGATGGCGGCGGTGTATCACAACACAATGATCGACTACGTCTCAATGTTTTTCGCCGTGATGGGGCAAGCCACACCCGCCATTGTCCTCGCGCCGCTCCTGATCATCATTTTCGCGGTGGAGTTGGGCTGGGTTCCGGTGGCAGACCAATCGAATCAGTGGAATCTTGGCCCTGAACTCTCGCTGCATTACTTCAAAATTCTGGCGCTGCCGGTGATCACGCTCGGTATAGGCATGAGCGCCGGGATCGCACGGCTAACGCGCGCGAGCCTGCTGCAAGTGCTTAACGAGGATTATGTGCGCACGGCGCGCTCGAAGGGCCTGCGCGAACGCGTGGTGATCTATGTGCATGCGCTCAAGAACGCGATGATCCCGGTGGCGACGATCATTGGGCCGTTGCTGGCGGGTATTCTGACCGGGTCGTTTGTGGTCGAGTTGATCTTCGTGATTCCGGGCCTGGGACAGGTTTTTGTGCAGAGCGTTGCGGCGCGCGATTATACGATGATCATGGGCGTGACGCTGCTATTTTCAACGTTCCTGATCGTCGGCAACATCCTGGTGGATGTGATGTATACCTGGCTCGATCCGCGCATCCGGTTTGATTAGGCGCAACCTCACCCCCTAGCCCCATACGCATCAAGCTAAGCGTTTGGTGCTGTGTGTTGGTCTTGTTTTCGCTTAACCTCACCCCCAACGCGAACTTGTTCGCGCCCCCTCTCCACACGCGGAGAGGGGACTTCAACGCGCGTTTGCTCCCCCTCATCGTTAGGGTCTCTAACCGCAGAGAGCGCAGAGAAAAAATGAGAAAAGAATCTTTCTCTTGTTTTTGTGCTTCCTCTGGTTTTCCTCCGCGTCCTTTGCGGCCTCTGCGGTAATTTTCTTGTTAGAATGAGTCGGCCCTACCCTCATCGTCTATAAGGTTGGTGAATCCGCACGGCGCTGCTACAATTCTCTTTGAGTGACGCAGTGTTGATTGAAGAAAAACATAGCTTTCAGAGGTGACGACTTCATGGCAGACGAACACGACCTGCAAGATGTGTTGGACGAGGTACGATGGGAAAAACCTAATGCAACACCGGATGGCAGCACGCCCGCGAAACGCTCCGGGCGTTGGCGCTTTATGGTATTAGGGGTGGTGCTGTTGGGCGCAATTGGCTACCTGGTTTTCAACAGCGTTGGCGCGCGGTACTACGTGACCGTCGAAGACCTGCTTAACGACGAGGATATGCATGGCAAGAATGTGCGTGTCTCCGGCGCGGTGGATGGTGATCCGATCTTTGACCCGGATACCAATGAACTGCACTTCATCGTGGCGAACATCCCCAACGACAACGATGCGATCCGCGATCAGGGCGGGCTGGCGTTTGTGCTGTATAACGCGGTGAATAATCCCGATAACACACGCTTGCGGGTCATCGCGCACGACACGGAAATTCCCGATCTGTTGAAACACGAGGCGCAGGCGATCATGTCGGGGCGTTTGGAAATCGTGGACGGCGAGCCGATCTTCTACGCCGAAGAAATCACGCTCAAGTGCCCAACCAAGTATGAAGAAGATGTGCCGGAGCAGGTCGTGCAATAGCGCTACGCTGTATAGCCTAACGCTGATTTTTGCAGGGGCGATGCAGTCTAAATTGTCTGATCGCCCTTGTGTTGATCGTGGGCATTCCCGCGCAAGCTACCGCGAATTCTCCCGCAACCTAAGCCCAAAAACTACGAACTTTTGACTACGCACTTCTGACCCTGGATTTCGCTTGGCGATTGCGGTATCATACTCCCTTGCAGAACAAGGACTCAAGGAAAAAGGCCCGGACAAATGAAAGTCATTCTCAAAGATTACGTCTACAAACATGGTGTAGCAGGCGACGTGGTCGATGTGGCCCCCGGTTTCGCGCGCAACTACTTGATTCCGCGCGGGCTGGCGATCATGGCGACTCAAGGCGCGCTGCGTGCCAATAAAGTGCTGATCGTAAAAGCCGACGACAACCGCGAACGTCTGATGGCGATGGAAAATGAAGCTGCCGCCAAGATCGATGGCGTGGAGTTGATCTTTGGCGTGAAAGCTGGTAAGAACAACAAGCTTTATGGCTCCGTGACTACCCGCGATATCGCCGACAGTCTGCTCGAAAAGACCGAAGTGGACATCGACCGTCGTCGTGTATCCGAGCGTCCGCTGCGCGAGTTGGGCATCCACGATGTGCCGATCCGCATCAGCGCGACAGCCGCCCCGGTTATCAAGGTCGTCATCGTTCGCGAAGAGGAAGTAACCCCATACCTCAACGGCGAGATGGTGGACAGCCTGGTCGCTCTCGGTTTCCAGAAGCGCGAAGGCGCTGAGGAAGAGATCGAGGACGAGATTCCGGTGGGCGACGAAGCAGACGTTGAAGAAGAAGTCGAATACGTTGCCTATACAGCGGGCGACGCGGTCGAAGCGGCACTTGATGCGCTTAAAAATCCCGTCGTTGCGGAAGCAGCCGCTGAAGCCGAAGCGGGCGACGAAGACTAGCTGCGCCAGTGCGCAATCATATGTGAATTGAAAAGTGCGGGGGGTGGCTAAAACCCCCGCACTTTGTTATGATTTCACGCGCGGCCCCTACAGCAGCGCGGAGAGACGATCTTGAGCAGTGATGCAGAACTGATCGGTCAACGCTTACGCGAAGCGCGCGAAGCCAGAGAACTAACGCTCGAACTAGCCGAGCAAGCGACCCGTATCCGTGCTAAATTCCTTGAGGCGCTGGAAACGGGCGATTATTCGAGCATGTCGCCCGTGCAGGCGCAGGGCTTCATACGCAATTATGCGCGCTATTTGCAGCTTGATATCGGCCTGCTCATGACGGAGCTTGAGGACGACAGCTCGCGCAGTCGCCGCCGTCGCCGTACCGCATTGCCCAAGTCCTCCGGCGCGCAGACCATGCCCGCCGATCCGGTGATGCAATCCACGCCGGGCGGGATCACGCCGCGCACTGGACGCTCGCGCATCGCACGTCGTCGCCGGAGTATTATCGGCAATCTGCTGATCACCATACTGGCCGGGGCGATTGTTGTGGCGGCAGTCGTGGGCGCGACCACGCTACTCGATCAATGGGCGGAGTCGGAAACCAGTCCCGGCACGGAGCCGCTGCTCACGCCGACCTCGCCGCTGGC
>CBEVZO010000554.1:0-3378 GCA_965554365.1 uncultured Anaerolineae bacterium | reverse complement strand
CATACGTGAGACTCCCCCTTTCTCCGCCTGCGGGGAAAGGGGGTTGGGGGGATAGGGGTAAACCGCGCGGGCATTTCCAGGCTTGAATCATCGCATTCACCGCACTTACTCCTCTACGTCCTCGACAGCGATCCAGGCGTGTTTGCCAAGTGTTGCGGGGCGGCCTGTGCAGCGTTCTGCGACCGCCACGAATATACGCGCGTTAGGGATATGCGCGACCGGGGCTGCGGCCCAGACTTCTTGCGGCCAGAGTAGCAGCCGGATCATGCCCCCTGTGACTTCGATTGAGGTGATATCGCCCCAGGCTAGGGTGCGATTTTGGCTGACATCGGCGACGCGCGCGTCGTTCACGCGCCAGTGTCCAAAATCGACCGCTTCTCCGCGCCGCACTGCCGCCGCCGCGCGGTCTTCCAGCAGCGGGAGCAGTTGCTCACGCAGCAGCAGCACGAGGTCTGCGATTCCGATCATCGACGCGCGCAGGTCGTGGATATCGCCGCTGGGCGCAACGATCAGCCGCACGCTGACGGTTGTGCCGAGGATGCGTTTGCCTGCCCTGCGCAGCGTGCTGGCTTCGTAGAGTTGTACCATGTCGGCCCAGGGAATTGTATGCAGTTCGCCGCCCCGCCACAGCACAAGTCCGCACTCATGCACGACCGCTCGGCGCACGGTGGTGCTTGTGCCGAAGGTTGCTTTGATCAACGTGTAGGTTAATGGCAGCGAGAACACCCCGGCGGTGAGCATCAGCACGACCACGCCCCAGTCGGGATTGCCGCTCAACAACGCATAGCCGCCGGTGACGATGCTCCCGATCACGAACAGCGCCCCGCCCAGCCGCAGCAGTTCGCCGATTGTCAGTGACATATCCTCACGCGCGGTGTCTTCAAACGTTGCCAGCGCGGGGCCGAATTCCTCCAGGGTGCAGGGGGCAGGGTCCGTCTGTTGTTGCAACAAGTCTTGTAGCATGAGGTTTTCCGTGCCGCACTCAGGTTGAATTTGCATCAATCAACGCAGCACTAAGTATACAGCAAGTAGGGAGTATGCGGGGGCGTTTCACGAAAGTTCACGGAGGGGAGTACCCATGTGTACCCCCGGTCGAGCGCAGCTCGACAAAATCATTGTGCGGCGGTTTATGCGTCCTCGCGACGTTCGTGCAGCGCGTCCGTGTGCAGACCACACTCGGTCTTGCCTGATCCAGACCAGCGCCCGGCGCGCTCGTCCTGGCCTGCGCTCACGGGTTGGGTGCATGGCGCACAGCCCACGCTCAAATAGCCCTGGCTGAACAGCGGATGCGCGGGCAGATCGTGCCGGTTAATGTAGCGCCAGAGGTCTTTGTGTGTCCATGCGACCAGTGGGTTGATCTTCACACGACCGTCCGGCAGCACTTCGATGGGTTCGGCGGTCGCGCGGTTGGCGGTCTGATCGCGGCGAATCCCGCTGATCCACGCGCCGAGATCGCGCAGGGCACGTTGCAGCGGTTCCACCTTGTTGATATGGCAGCACAGATCGGGGTCGCGCCGATACAGCGCATCACCGTGCTGCTGCATCTGCTCGGCCTGATCGATGGCCGGACGTACCACACGCAGCGTCAACCCGAAGCCGGTCATGAGTTGGTCGCGGTAGGCGAGTGTTTCAGGGAAGTGGTAGCCCGTGTCGAGGAACAGCACCGGAGTCTGCGGCGCTACCTGGCTGATGATGTGCAGCAGCGCGACACTCTGCGTCTGGAACGACGAGGTTGCCGCCAGCGCGGGCATGTAGTGTTTCGCCGCCCAGGTGATAATGCGCGCCGTTGTTGCGAGTCCCGGTTCCGCCGCGTTGAATTCCGCGTTGAGTGCCGCTGCGTCGTCGAGAGTTAAGGGTTGTGTGTGCTGCTGATCCATCTGCCCCTGTGCCTTGTGTAGATGTATACCACCGATTCTAACACAACGTATTGTCATTAGATACGGCGATTCGTGTATTTTGTTGCGGGGATGCTCGTGGTTGCGATAGTTCCATCTGGCCTCAAAAGCCGTTTGAAAACCTCCCCCCAGGCCCAGGCGCTTCTGCGCGGCATCAGAGCGGGTGTCAGGCACAGGTTTGCTCCCCCTCTCCGGCTTGACGGGAGAGGGGGTTGGGGGGTGAGGTGGGGTTCGCGGCACGCAGCGGCTACACCTCAAACGCCCACTCGCCGCCGCGCTGAAGCGCTTCCCGCGTGCCATCCGACAGCACGCCGTCCACGTTCATCGCGCCGGAACCGATCATGAAGTCCGTGTGGATCATGCTCTGGTTGCCGCCCGCTGCGGCCCATGCTTCCTCGGACATCGTGTCGCCGCCCTGCATACTGAAGCGGTACGCGTTGCCGAGCGCAATGTGGTTCGAGGCGTTCTCATCGTACAGGATGTTGTAGAACAGCCGCCCCGACTGCGAGATTGGCGAACTGTGCGGGACCAACGCGATCTCGCCAAATGCCGCCGCGCCATGATCCGTTTCCAGGTGATCGAGCAACGCCCGTTCACCCTTCGCCGCCGTTGCCTGGACCACGCGCCCACCTTCTAGCGTCAGTGTGAAGCCCTCGACCACCTGACCCGCGATGCTCAGCGGTTTGGTGGACGTGACTTGGCCGTCGATACGGTCTTTGTGTGGCATGGTGAACACTTCTTCGGTGGGGATATTCGCCGTGAAGAAGATGCCTTGCTGACTGGTCATACCGCCGCTTTGCCAGATGTGCCCCGCTGGCAGACCCATGTGCAGGTCTGTGCCAGGACCGGTGATGTGCAGCGCGTCGTACTGCCTGGCATTGAGATACGCGGCGCGCTTGATCAGCCCCGCGACGTGGGCCTTCCAGCCCGCGACCGGATCAGCGACCTTGATGCGACACATCTCGAAGATCACATCCCACATCGCCAGTTCGCGCTCATCTTCCGGGACATTCGGCAGCACCAGCGCCGACCAACCAGGGATCGGCACGCTCGCCGCCAGCCAGTTCGATGCGGCGCGTGCGATCAGGTTGAGCGCAGGGCGGAAATGCTCAAGGAGTGCGCGCTGCTCGGTCTTGATGAGATCGGAGTCCTGCCCGCTGAGCAGGTTCGGGTCATACGACGAGACACCCAACACCGCGTCGCCCGCCTCGAAATACTCTGCGCTGAGTTTGGCGTGCCATGCGGCGACTTCGTCAAACGAGTCGCGCGGGGCGTGCGCATAGCGTGCCATGCGCAGCCGGTCGTCGCGATAAACCGCATCCACGAAGCGCGCACCGGCCTTGTACGCGTGTTTGGCGACTGCCGCCACGAGTGACGCAGCTTCCAGCGGTGCGCCCTGCGATTTGGAGCCGAACGAGCCGATCAGCACCCGTTGGCCCGGCTGCACGTTCAGCCCGATCCGCACCAGCACTTCGGCGTACTT
>CBEVZO010000553.1:0-3380 GCA_965554365.1 uncultured Anaerolineae bacterium | reverse complement strand
TCTCACCGCGTCCGCGTCGCCCCTACTGGCTGCTCCGACAACGGAAAAACAGGTCGCCGTTTCGCCGCCCCGTGATCCCCGGCAGGGTTTGCGCGGTGTGCAATTTGTGGTGCTGCTGGTGGTCCTGGGCATGATCGTGATTGCGCTGAGTACACTCGCGCTTGGTGGTGGTGATGCTGGCGATCAAGATGGTGCTGCGGCTGGCACGGATGCGGATATTTCTGCGGCGAACATGGAACCTACCGCACTCGCAGCGGAACCGGCAAACTTTGCCGCAGGCGAGATGGTGGTCGTGATCGCGCAATTTGAGCAGCAGGCCTATCAGAGCCTGGACGCGCAGCATCACATGGCGGCTGAGCTTGAACAGGTCATCGCCGCGCAGGAATTCCCCGCCCGTGTGATCGCGATTCCCCATGCCATCGCCGATCATGAGCAGGCGCAGGTTGTCAGCGCCACGTACCGGGCCACGCTGGTGATCTACGGCAGTGTCACGCCGGGTGGTGCGGAGATACACATCGACATCACGCCCTACGATCTCACGACCGGCACGCTGACCACGCGCCCAACGTTGGAGAGCCTGGAACGCTTCTCCATGCGTGTCTCGGCGACCGATGTAGACAATTACGACGCCTATGTGTTTGAGGGCATGGACGCGCAATACATCATGTCGTTGTCGATGGGCGTGCTGTTGTTTTATGCCGATCAGGACGTCGCCGCGTTGCAGGCTTTTGAACAGGCGGAAGACGCGTTGGACTCCGCGCGCATCGCGCAACTGCGCCATGACGTGTTGGCCTACTACCGGGCGGCCACGTTCTATTTTATGCACGACTACGAGGCGGCACTCGAAGCGATTGAATACGCGCTGACCTTTGATCCCGATAATGTGCGCTACCGGGCAGCGCGCGGACGGTTTTTCAACGCGCGGGCGGAGTATCAACACGCCATTGACGATCTGAGTTATGCGCTGGATCATGCGCCTGATGCCGCTGAACTCTATCTGGAACGGGGCAGCGCGTATTATGGGCAGGGTGATTACGACAATGCGTTGGACGATTTCAATACCACGATCCGCCTGACCCCGGATGATCCCTGGGCCTATTTCAGCCGCGCGAACCTGTATGCCGATCAGGATCGCTTCGATGAAGCGTTTGAGGATTACGCCAGCGCGATTACTTACAACGCCGAGTTTGCGCTGGCCTATGCGTATCGCGGCACGGTATACGACGAGATCGGTGAGTCGGACGCGGCAATGGCGGACTACAACACGGCGATTGAGTTGGAGGAATTCCTGCCGCTGCCGTATTACCAGCGTGCCCTGATCTATCTAGATCGCGGTGAGTTAGAGTTGGCGCTGGCCGACCTGGAATTCTATATCAGCCTCAGTGGTGATGATGATCCGGTAGTACTCGACGCCATCCGGCAGATCGAGGCCGACATCGCTGCCACGCAGACCGCGCCGACTCCGGCAGACGCGGATGGGGAGTGACGCAGTATGACCGAGGCGACTCCTTCCCGATCCCGGTGGCGCAATCCCTTACGCTGCTGCTGCGGTTGCAATCTCGCGTTGCTGCTGTGCGGCGTACTCGCGATAACGCTGGTGGTGATGTGGGTCGCTGAGTACCGCAACCTGCCGGTCGAAAGCACACGCTACACATTGGAACACGATGGCCTGACGCGCGAATACCGGCTGTATGTGTCCCCCGATCTCGATCCTGCGCAGCCTGTGCCACTGGTGCTGGTACTGCATGGCGGCGGGGGCACGGCGGACGACATGGAAAAGCTCACACGCAGCGGTTTTCACGCGCTGGCGGATCGCGACGGTTTCATCGTGGCTTATCCACAGGGCATTGATGAGCATTGGAATGATGGGCGTCCGCTGGAAGATCGCGCCACTCAGGATGATATCGATGATGTGGGCTTCATCGCGGCGCTGATCGAGCATCTCGCCGCTGAGTATCCCCTCGACCGGACGCGCGTTTACGCGACGGGCATCTCCAACGGCGGCTTTATGTCGTTCCGACTGGCATGCGATCTGGCGGATCAGATCGCGGCGGTCGCGCCCGTGACCGCGAATCTCTCCACCGATCTCGCGGCGCGTTGTGCGCCGTCGCGCCCGATCCCGGTGCTGATCGTCAATGGCACGGAAGACCCACTCGTGCGTTGGGAGGGCGGGGCGATCAAAGTGCTGCGTAAAACGCGTGGTGATGTGCTGTCGGTCGATGAGACGGTCAGGGCGTGGATCGCGCTCAATGATTGCAACTACACGCCGGAAATCACCCATCTGCCCGACATTGATCCCGACGATGACACACGCGTGCGCCGCGAACGGTACGTGCCGTGTGCGGAGGGGACGGTGGTGGAACTGATCGTCGTGGAGGGCGGCGGGCATACTTGGCCGGGTGGCTACCAATATTTTCCCTGGTGGCTGATCGGGCACACCAGCCGCGATATCGACGCCAACGAGGTCATCTGGGCGTTTTTCCAGTCCACCACGCCGTAAAAACGCCGGGGGCGCTCAGCAGTCGAGCGCCCCCGATTGTGTTGTATGCCTATTTGCGTCCGGTGTCCAGTTTACGCCGCACCTCGCGCTTGACTCGTGCCGGGAGTTTGTCGTCGTGTGCGTCAAGGAACGCGATCACCGGGTCAGAGTCGCGTTTGGAGAGTTCGCGCAGCGCCCACGAGAGTGCTTTGGCGACCATCTCGTCGGTGTCCGCCGCAACACGCGCGCAAATGTCCAGCGTGCGTTCGGGATCGCCGGTTCCGCCGCGCGCCTTCTGGTTGAGCGCCACCGTACACACGACCGCCGTCCGCCGCCACCAACGATCCTCGGACGCGGCCCAGTGGTAAATGACCTCGCTTGGTATACGCCCATCACGCCACGCCGGACCCGCCAGATAACCGGCAAATGTATCGACCGACACCCAGTTATCAAGCGTGACCGCCAGCGCATTCAGGTCTTCCAGCGTGAGCGAGGTCAACGCCGCTTTGTGCCGTGAGAGCAGTTCGTACGCGACCTGTTGGCACTCGAAACCCCCGGTGTCTACCAGGGCCAGCGCCAGCGCGATCACGTTTGCGGCGGCTTCCTTCTTGATGCGCTTGCTGATGTCCTTCACGATCACGCGCTGATCGGGTACTTTGACGCCCATGATGTCCAACGCGGTCGGGTAATTGCCCGCCGCCCATGCTTTCCGCTCTGGATCGACCACCTGCTCCAGGGCGTGTGTAATTTCAGCTACCAGGGTTGGGATATCCATTGTGCGCGCTCCTGAACTCATCCGAACATGCGTTCATTATACCGCGCGCCGTATGTACCGCGCTATAAAATCCCTGGTTCTAACGTTTTGCATTGGTTTTGATGCAGTGACGGATCAGCCCCTCCC
>CBEVZO010000552.1:0-3392 GCA_965554365.1 uncultured Anaerolineae bacterium | reverse complement strand
ATAAACGTTTGAGGTTGCGGGGATCACTGCGGAGTGAACCCCGCAGCTACTACTCCCGAAATCTGGCTATTTCGGGAGTAGTATCGCGTGCGGGGAGGGATTTAGGGAGGGGCAAATCCGAGATCAGTGATATCGCCTAGAATCTGAAACGCACCTCTCCCTCACCATCCGCATCCATTTTTCTGCTAGAATGAATATGTCAGGCACTATTGAGAAAGGGACCGCTTTTCAGGCAAGCGCGATTATTCCGGGTAGACGTTTGGGACAATAGCACACTAATCGGGTCAGTAGAGTTTCTGTGGAACACGCTCAATGCCTACACTTGCGAGGTGCCCTTTATCCAGGTTCCGTCTCACGATATTGTGTGGTTCGAATTGTGGGTGCTTGATGTCGGGCCGCCCGTAGCCCCTGAACTCGCACCTGTCGCTGAGAGCGGCACATGGATCTTCCTCGGCAAGCAGAGCGCGCCGGTAGAATGCGTCCCGGTGGTTCCCGGCTGCGATACACGCATCGCCATGACAGACAACGCCGTCGTGGGGCTGTTTGTAGCCGACGCGTTGACGTATTGGGAACCTGTGGCGGGCAGTAGCACCACCGTCACGATCACCGCAGCTAACACCGCGTGGGTGCTGGGCATGGACGCCAGCGGCGCGTACTATAAGATCGTGTGGGTGTGTGACTATCTGTGGGTTGCGGTCGGCGCAATGGGGCCGAATCCTGACGCCGCGTGGAACAGCACACCGCTTCCCGCGACGGTCGTTGAGTAGCGGCACACGCTGCCTCATTCCTCCCGACTATGAGAACAGGGCGATCCGTGTGTGGATCGCCCTGTAGTATCCGCAACTGCCGCCAAGATATGCGCGGCAGTCCTATCAAAACTGCAAAAAACACCGCAAACTACAATGTCCAGCCCAACACCACGCCGGAAGCACCAGCCAACGCCGCTATCGTTGCACAGAGAAATCTCGTAGAATGATCAGCAGCACACTACTAGCCAATGAGGAGACCGCCATGATCATCCCCTGGGTTTACTTCCTGAAAGAAGATGAACAGCTTATTGTCGAGAGCTTCACACGACGGTGGGTTGTGAATGGGCCAGGGCAGATGATCGCGCGCCCGTTCTGGCGGGTGCAACGTCGTCAGGGCCGCACGCTGGGGCCTCTGGACTATCTGCATGTGCGCGACACGCTCACCGGCGAAACCCGTGTCGAGCGCGGGCCACAGCTTTTCTTCCCTGGCGCAAACGATGCCGTTGTGGACGAACTCAACGCGATCCCGCTCAAACACAACCAATACATTAGCATCCTGGACCACCAAACGGGGCACATTCGTGTCGAACGTGGCGAGCAAAGTGTGTTCCTGTCGCCCACTGAAAAGATGCTCCACACCCCCACCGAAGGCGTCAATGTGGATGAACAAAACGCGGTGTTGGTGCGTGACACGCAAACCGGGCAGTTCCGCCTGATCACGGAGCATCAGGTCTTCATCCCCGCGCCGACGCAGGAGATCGTACAGGCGCGTAAGCGTACCCGACTTGAAGACCACGAAACAGTGGTGATCAAAGACCCCACCGGGGGCTACACACTGCGCCGGGGCATAGACGAAGAGCGCGCGTTCTTCCTGGAACCGTATCATGAGTTGATGGTCTTCCGGTGGTCCACCGGCATCCACAAAGATCAGCGCGACCTCAAGATCACACACATCGATATGCGCACGAAATTCATGTGGTACGAGTTTGATGTGCGCACGCAAGACAACGTGGAGTTGGTAGTCGGGGTCACGTTTTTCTGGCAAATCGAAGACGTGGAGGTCATGGTGCGCACCACCGACGATGCGCCCGGCGACATATGCTCCCACGCCCGCAGTGCCGTGATTCAGGCCGTGTCGCGCGTGACGCTCGAAGATTTCCTGAACGAGTTCAACGCCATTGTGCGCGGCGCGATCATCGAAACTGACGACCCATTTTATACTGCGCGCGGCGTACGGCTGCACGCAGTAGAAGTGCGGTCAATCACCTGTAAAGACGTTGAAACGCAGCGGATTCTGCAAGAGATCATTCAAGAAACCACCAATCGCCTGAATCGCTTGCAGCAGCAAGAAAGCAGGAACGAAATTCGCGTGAAAGAGCTGCAGGGCGAGATTGAAGCCGAAGCAACGCGGGGGCAGTTGTTGGACTTGCAGCGCGATCACCAACGCACCGCCGCCACGATCACCGGCGAAGCGGAAGCGGACCGCACACGCGCGTTTCTGGAGGGACTGGGCACGGATTTGACGGCGGAAGACAAACTCGCGCTGTTCCAACTGCTGCGCAAACAGGAAATCCTAGAGGCTTTGAGCAAGGGGACGGCGCACATCTACTTCACGCCGGATGATGTGAACTTGAGTATTGAAGCGCAGGGCTAACCGCTCGCTCTGGAGAATGGGCGCGCAATCTCCTGGTTGCGGCCCACATACGATCAGGCCCGCAGCGCGGGTTAATGGTGGATCATGTCCGCTAGACGCGGGATGCGGTTCTCAGAGTCACTGGTGTAGCTGGGTGTCCAGGCGGTAGAGCGCAATCTCACCCGCCAGCAGCACCAGGCCACAGCCCCATTGTAACGCCACGAATACCATCTGCTTGGGATTTAGCGCCCCGACCGCGCTAAACGCCACAACTCCGGTCAGCGCCATGCCTTCAACACTCAGCAGCATCGCGCGGGTACGTTTCACGGGTTTTACCTTTCGATATCCCAGACGCAACCTTGTCGGGCCGTCATCAAGGATCGAGCGTCTATTAGATTATACGGTGCAATGTCGATTTTTGTAAGGGCTGCATGACACGAGATTCGCGATCAAGCAGCCATGAAAAACTGGTTTGATTTGTTTTTTCAAATATCAGGCGTCTGTGGATCAATGTTATACTAGGGATGATTCATGCAGTTGGGGACACCAGGGGACTAGAGAGTGTTGTCATGGCAGGCGAAAATAGCTTAGTTCAACGCCTAATCGCGTTCCTGAAAAAACCCGGTGCGCTGGAATATGAAGAGCGCGAGCCGGTGCAAAATACGTATGACGATTACGAACCGGAGCCGGAGTACGACACCGAAGAACCTGCGCCCGCGCACGTTGAAGATGTGCCGCCGCATGAACTGACCATCGATCCGCTGGATGAACCGCGCGATCATGGGCCGCGTCAAGGCTCGCGCATGGATGCGATGTTGATGCGCGTGGTGCAGCAGTTTGGCGCGCACGTGGCGTTCATCCTGCGCTACGACTCACAGGCCGGGCGAATGCACTATTACACCGGGCGCAACGTGCAAGGTCAGTTTATTTCGCACACGGAAGTCGACCCTGACCGGCGCGCGGTGTTCCTGGTGTTGGATTCGGGCGAATCGCAGTTATTTGTCCACACC
>CBEVZO010000551.1:0-3398 GCA_965554365.1 uncultured Anaerolineae bacterium | reverse complement strand
CAAGCCGGAGAGGGGGAGTCGTGGCGCAAAAAGTCCCCTCTCCGCGTTGTGGAGATTGTATGCAAAGTATACGCGGGATTCCAGAGGTGAGGAAAACGACTCACGTATTCTTCGGCAGACGATACCCCAAGCGCCGCAGAGCGTTTTCATCGCGCCGCCAGTTCTTCAACACCTTGACCCACAATTCCAGATAGACGCGCGTGCCCAGGAACTTCTCAATATCGCGCCGCGCCTCACGGCTGATCATCTTAAGCATCGCCCCGCTCTTGCCGATCACAATTCCCTTATGCGACTCGCGCTCGACAAAAATCGTAACGTTGATGTACGTCATCTTCTCATTGCGGCGCTTGAATTCCTCGACCGTCGTCGCGACGCCGTGCGGAACCTCTTGTTCCAGGTTGATCAGCACCTTCTCGCGCACCATCTCCGCGACGATATCGCGCACCGCCACATCCGAAAGCTGATCCTCAGGGAAATAGCGCGGGCCTTCCGGCAGCAGGTCGATGATCTTAGCGACAAGATGCGGCACGCCGGCTTGCTCCGTCGCGACGGTATGCAGCGAGGTCGCCGTCGGGACTAGCTCCTGATATTGTGCAACTTGCGTCATCAACGCTTCCGGTTCCGCCGCCTGATCGCCCTTGTTCAGCGTCAAGATCACAGGTGTCACGTCTTGCGCTGCCGCGATCAACTCAGCAATCTGGCGATCTTCGCTATCCGGCTTGGCGCTAACGTCCACCACAAACACAATCACGTCCGCGTCGCGCAGGGCTTCCACCGCCACGTTGACCATAAATTCGCCCAATGCGGTGCGCGGCGCGTGAATACCGGGCGTATCCACGAACACCACCTGCACGTCGTCACGCGTCAGGAATCCGAGTTGGCGGATGCGCGTCGTTTGCGGCTTGGGACTGACGATGGCGATCTTCTCGCCCATGATCGCGTTCAGCAGCGTGGACTTGCCCACATTAGGTTTGCCGATCACGGCCACGAAACCGCTTTTGTGGCCTTCCGGCAGTTGGTCTTCTTCGGGAATCTGGTTCAACAGATCGTCGGACTGAAACTCGACCATGCAGTGCTACGCTCCATGAATAATCCGCTCGCAGTGGGGCGGCGTGGTTGTCTGATTTAATCGCGCTATTGTACCACAGCGCGCGCCAGTTGGTGTGAGCCAATCTAGACAAAATGCGGTACAGCACAGCGCAGAACGTGTGGTACACTCGCGGCATGGACACAGCACACAACCCACGACACTACACACACGACACCTTTCTCTCGCCGTTCACCTGGCGCTACGGGTCACCGGAAATGCGCCACCTGTTCAGTGAGCAACACCGCCGCACGCTCTGGCGGCAGGTCTGGGTAGCGTTGGCCCGCGTCCAACACACAGCGGGACTCGTCACGCAAGCCCAGGTGGATATCATGGGCGTGACGGATTACGGCGATCTCCCTGCCACCGCGCGCGCGTATGTCGAGTGGATCGAGCAGCAAATCGGCATCCCGATCGCGTTGGTGAGCGTGGGTCCGGGCCGCGCACAGACGTTTTTGCGGGGGTAAAGGCCCCACTCCCTAACCCCCTCCCCATCCAAGATAGAGAGAGAGGGGGAACTGCGGCGTATTCGCAGAGTTACTCCCCCTCTCCGGCTTGACGGGAGAGGGGGCCGGCTTTCAGGGGTAGGTTTTTCGTTGTTCAAGGTTCTGACCAGTTTTCTGTTCAGACAGATTGTTCCTAAACGGGTCTAAAAAGGTCAGAATGGCTCAAAGCTCATGGTTTTCTCAATAGAAAAGTTGTCACAACATGAGTTTGTTGAGCTAGAATCAAATACCTACCCCTGAAAGGAGGGGGCCGGGGGGTGAGGTTTGTTTTTACGAAGTCAACTCATCCAGCCGGTCCACATAATCCGCCAGCACACCAAACGTCGTCTCGACGGCAGCCGGCGTCGTCATGTCCACGCCCGCCAACTTGAGCGCGTCCAACGGATAGAGCGAACTCCCCGCCTGCAAGAACGCGAGGTAGTTGTCCACCGCGCCGTCCTCACCTGCGAGAATACCCTGCGCGAGTTCGTGCGCCGCGCTGATGCCGGTCGCATATTGGAACACGTAGAAGTTCGCGTACAGATGCCCGAACTCCGCCCACATCATGCCCTCGTACTCGCGATTGACTTCCATCTCGCCGCCGTAGCCCTCAGTCAGCAGGTCCGCCATCAACGCGATCATGCCGTCCGCATTGAGCGGCTGCCCGCGTTCGGCGCGCTCGTGCATTTCTAGCTCGAACCGCGCGAGTGTCGGCATCTGGAAGAAGTAGCGGTGGAAGTTATACATTGCCTCATCGATCAACGCGATCTGGAACTGCGCATCGTCTTTCTGCTGCTCCAACAGATACGCGCGCGTCAACGCCTGATTGAAATTCGACGCGACCTCCGCCACAAACAGCGAGTAGCCGGAATAAATCATCGGCTGGTGCTGCCACGTATTGTAGCTATGCAACGAGTGACCGAGTTCGTGCGCCAACGTGCTGAGCGCGAACAGCGAGTCATCGTAGCTCATCATGATGAACGGGAATGTGCCTTTGAAGCCCGTCGAGAACGCGCCCTGCCGTTTGCCCTGGTTCATCGCGCGATCCACCCAACGCTCTTCGAGACAACCACGCCGCAGCGCCGCGACGTAGTCCTCACCCAGTGGAGCCATGCCCGCCGCGATCCAGTCCACGCCCTGCGCATACGGCACCACCGGCTGCACATCCGTGATCGGGGCCCAGGTGTCATAGAAGCGCAGTGTCTCCACGCCCAGGATACGCCGCTTGATCGCCCAATACTTGTGCCACGTCGGAAGGTTAGCCTTGTACGTTGCGATCAGGTTGTGGAACACCTCGACCGGGATATTCGTCGGATGCAGCGCCGCCGCGAGTGAATGCTCATGCCGCCGCGCGCGCGCATAAAACACATCGCGTTGCAGCGCCGCCGCGAGGTTGTTAGCGAACGCGTTCTTATATTTCAGATAGCCGCCGCGATAGCTCTCGTAGGCTGTGCGACGGCGCTCGCGGTCCGGGCTGGTCATATGCACACGGACGTTGCCCTGCTCCACAGAAATCTGCTCACCGTCAGATGTGACCGCCGGATCGAACTTAATGTCCGCGTTGGCGAGCAGTTGCGCCGTGCGCGCCGCCGTGCCGAACGGCTGCCGCGCCATGCCGAGCAGTTCCTCGACTTCCGCCGACCGCACATGCGCCGCCTTGCGAAATACGTCATCGAAATATTGCTGGTAGATTTCCAGACGCGGGTCCTGCGCCACCCACGCGTTGATCGTCGCCTGCCCAATGGCGATAATTTCCGGCTCCGCGAACGCCACCGACGCCCCGAACTGGCTATACAGGCCCATTGCCTGCCCCACCATCGCAGCAG
>CBEVZO010000550.1:0-3404 GCA_965554365.1 uncultured Anaerolineae bacterium | reverse complement strand
GAAGACCTCGCCGTGTACCTGGTGCTTGACGCTTCCGCCAGCATGGACTGGCCGCGTGCCGGCGAACGCGATTTGCACAAGTTCCTCTATGCGCGGCGCGTGCTGGCCGGGTTGGCGTATGTCGCGATGGGCAGCAACGATCAGTTGACCGTTACGGCGCTGCGTGGCGATGGTCCTCAGCGTTGGGGGCCGCTGCGCGGACGCGGTTATACGATCAACCTGCTGAAGTGGCTGGAAGGACTCCGCACACGCGGGGGCTTTGACTTCAACGTGGCGCTGCGTGATTTTGCGATGCGTACCACGCGTGCGGGTGTCTGCATCGTGATCAGCGATCTGATGGCGCACGAGGGCTATCAGGATGGGCTGCGCGCGTTGCAAGGGCGTGGGCACGAGGTGACGGTGATTCATACGCTCTCCCCGGATGAAGTGAACCCGGAGATCACCGGCGATCTCAAGCTGGTGGATATCGAGACTGGTATTCCACAGGAAGTCACCATCGATGAGGCCATGAAAGAATTGTATACGCAGCGGCTCCAGGCGTGGCAGGCAGAGATCAACACGTACTGCGCGCGGCGTGGGATGCACTATGTGGCGGTGGACACGGGCACGCCCTGGGAACAATTGATCCTTTCTGAACTACGTCAGGCGCGTGTGGTGCATTGATGGCTATTGCGTCTCGCCGGAGTTTGTCCCCCGCCGTCGTGTGGACTATGTTGTTGCTGGTGTTGATCGCGGCGTTTGGACTGCGCGTATGGCGGCTCAATGCGCCTAGCCTGTGGCATGATGAGGCGTGGTCCCTGCGCCCGCTGCGCGATCCTATTACTCCGACTGATGAGAGCCTGCCCCCGCGTGACGAGGGGTGGGCGTCTTTCGCCTATGTTGAGGTGTTCGATTACCATTACGGCAACAACACGCCGCCGCTGTATTATGCGTTGCAGTATCCTCTAGGGCGTACTGCGGGCGACTCATTGTTTGCACTGCGCTATTTGGGCGTGCTGGTGGACCTGCTCACGATTGCGTTGGCGGCGCAGCTTTTGCGACGTTGGGCGGGTTGGGATGCGGCACTATTGGGCGCGGTGCTGCTGAGCGTGTCGCCGCTGCTGTGGGCCTATGCGCGCGAGTTTCGCCCCTACATGGCGGTTCCGCTGCTGGTGCTGCTCCTGTTGTGGCAGGTGGATTTGTTGCTGCGCGCGCAGCGTGAATTTCCCTGGCGCGTGTGGGCGGCGCTGCTGCTGATGGAGTTGGCGCTGCTGTATACGCACAATCTCAGCACACCCATCGTCGGTTGGCTGAATGTGATCGTGCTTGGCGTGTGGCTGTGGCACAAACGCTGGCGGTGGATCGCGATCTGGTCAGCGGGACAGGCGGCGCTGCTGGTGGTGTTTTTGCCCTGGATGGGCGGGCAGTCCCCCAGTGGTACGGCGCTCAACACACTGCCGGATTTCTCGCCCACGTTGATTTGGGACATCTGGCAGGGCTATTTTGCACCGCTGCCAACGATGGTGGGTGCTGAGGATGCGTTAATCATCGGGAGCGCCGTGGTGGGCGTGTTGGTGCTGCTGAGCGCGGTTGTGGTTGTGTGGCGCCACCGGAATCAACGCACGCTGCTGGTGTTGTCGCAGGTGCTGCTGCTGCCCGTGTTTTCGACGCTGTTGCTGCGCGGAGCGAGCATCGACTTTCACCCACGTTACTACATTCTCGGTGTGCCTGCGGCGTTGATGTTGTTGGTGTTGGGCGTAGCGAGTTTGCCGCCCCTGCCCGCGCTGCGACGTGTGGCGGCGGGGGGCGTGCTAGTCGTCACGGTGGCGACTGGCGCAGCAAGCATTGATTTGCTGATGAACGCGCCAGAGTATCAGCACGACGATTTTCGTGGCATCGCGGAATACTACGCCACGCTGCCGGATGACGCGCTCGTGATTATCCCCTATAGTTGGGAACCGACACTGGACGAGTATTACATCGAAAAATTGGGCATCCGTGCCGAGTTCCTCAATCTCGATCTATATGGCGATGCGGACAGCGCGATCCAGGCGATCAACGCGGCACTCGCGGATCGTCCCGCTCCTGTACACGTCGAGTATATGAACTGGTTCCAGTTGCCCGCCGATTTGCGTGGCATGTATCCCTGTCTTTTGGAGGCAGCGGGGTGGCAGGTCCGAACGCGTTATCGGCAGGGCCTCAGCTCTACATATTACGAGATCGAACATCCCCTGGCCCTCGAAACGATTGACAACACTGCGCAATACGGAGTGATCGATCTGACCGGCGCGGCACAAGGTGGTTCACGCGCGATTTGTGTGCAGACGACATGGACGTTACAGAGCGCGACCAACGACGATTTGCGTCTTTCTGCACGATTGCAAACGATTGAACCGTCGGGTCTCGACGTTGCCCATAGCAACACAGACATCCGCAACGACAAGCAGGAATCAACGTCGAATTGGGAACCGGGCGAGCAAGGTGCGGCGTACAGCCTGCTGCGCTTGCCGAAGGCCACTCCGCCGGGCGACTACCTAGTGCGATTGGTTGTGTTTGGTTCACAAGGGAATTGGTTGCAAAGTTTGAACCGACTCGATAACGGTGTGCCAGCGGGCGGTGTGTTTGATCTGATCACCGTGCAATCAAATGGGCGAACGGATGAACA
Organism: uncultured Anaerolineae bacterium; assembly: GCA_965554365.1. Lineage (GTDB taxonomy): Bacteria > Chloroflexota > Anaerolineae > Aggregatilineales > Aggregatilineaceae > CAYRNY01. The sequence continues at coordinate 760 of CBEVZO010000550.1, read as the reverse complement.
ATCCCTCTACAACCCGTCAACTGAGGGAAGATCATTGCAAATCAATGATATAGTTGATCTCATTGGTATTGATCCTGGGACAAAATTCCGCGATGCTGGAACTGAGTTGCGTATAACGTTGTACTGGCACGTTGATGACGATTGTTGCAACACACAACCCTGGACTGACGGTACGGTGATTTTGAGTGGGAATGACTGGGAACTCAGCCATCCAGTGGAGGCCTACGCTGAATACAGTCTGGATTGGCATACGTTCCGCATCCCGGCTGAGGCCAGTGGTGTTGCGGAAGTTAGGATCGAGACTGAGGGGCGCGAACCGGTTGTGGTGGCTCAGTATTCCATCCAACAACGCGACGTGACCCTCATCCAACCACCATACGACATACCGGTGTTCGCGCAGTTCGACAATCTTGCCGTTTTGATCGGTATCACTTTAGATCAGACGACCATCTCTGCTGGTGAAACGCTTGATCTTGCGTTGGTTTGGCGGGTATCAGAGACGCCGAACGTATCGTACCACGTATTCACGCATTTATTGGACCCGGATGGGCGCGTGATCGCTCAGCACGATGGGATGCCGGTCAACTATACGCGTCCCACTACCGGGTGGGTGGCGAACGAATTCATCAGCGATCCGTATGCATTAGAATTTCTTCCAGAATTCCGAGATTATCGCGGCCCTGCACGTCTGGAAATCGGGTTTTACGACCCAGAAACAGGTGACCGTGTGCCGGTGGCAAATGGTGTAGACTATATTGTG
>CBEVZO010000549.1:0-3407 GCA_965554365.1 uncultured Anaerolineae bacterium | reverse complement strand
TCCACGCCATAGTTGTGCATCACATACGCGAACTCGACGCCAATCGGCCCCGCGCCCACGATCACAACGCTTTTGGGCAGCGTGTCAGACATGATCGCTTCGAGATACGTGATCACGTGCTCCGACTGCGCGACGCCGGGCAGCAAGTTCACCACCGCGCCGGTCCCGATGATCAGGTTTTTGGTGGTCAGTGTTTCGGTTGCGCCGTCGTTGAGCGTCACGTTGACGGTGGCCTTGTCCTGAATCGTGCCCCAGCCGTTGTAGGTATCGATGTTGTTCTTCTTCATCAAGAAGCCGATACCCTTGACCAAGCGCTTCGAGACCCGGCGACTGCGCTTAAACGCCACTTCGTAATCCACTTCGACGCCCTGCCCACCGTTAAAACCAAATTCCTTCATCCGGTGCTGGACAATATGCGCCAGTTCCGCGTTGCGCAGCAGCGCCTTCGTGGGCACACAGCCGGCGTTGAGGCATACGCCGCCCCACCATTCTTTTTCGATAATCGCGGTTTTCAGGCCCAACTGCGCACTGCGAATCGCGGCCACGTAGCCGCCCGGCCCCGCACCCAGGACCACGACATCGTATGCTTTAGCCATGCACGTTTGCTCCTTCTGCGTTAACTCCGGCCCGCTGGGGAGCGCGCCGGTTGCTCGAAATGCTGTAATAGTCTATGCAGAGATTAACGCAAACGGCCCATTTCCGCCGCTGCGCAGCACAAGAGACGCATCAGAAATCGGGGCATTGACGTAACTGTTAAAGTTTTGTTTGGGCACGCTGAATCATGCCGTGCGCTGTGCAGAATGCGGTATAGTACATTGGTCTAATGTGACATTGTCAAAGTAATGCGTATGGGATGAGGGGTGGGGCCTGCCTACCAAACCCAGGCAGGTCCACCCCTGGCGGGACTTACGTCCCGCGACGCGTTTCAGGGGATCGCGTTCCGTCCGGGGGCGGACGGCAGGGTGAGAGCCGCGTATGCGACTATTTTGCGTAGCCTGTGGCGCGGACGGGGTTACCGCCCGTGACCGTTGCCCACCTGGACCATGCGCAGCAACGCGTCAATACTCACCGCGTCCGGCAGCGAGGGAATCGCGCCGTAGCCCGTTGCCGTGAGCGAACCCGCCGCGCACGCCCGCAGCATGATCTGCCGCAGTGCGGCATCGTCGAGCGCCTCAATCGCGAGATCGTGCGCCAGCAGGCTGTCCAGCAGGGCCGCTGTGAACGCATCGCCTGCGCCAGTGGTCTCGACCACCTGCACCGGCGGCGCGGGAACCTGCCCCGTGTGATCGCCTGTTTTGTACCACGCGCCAGCACGACCGAGGGACACGGCGGCCAACCGTCCGGTGAAGCCGATTGCCACCAGCGCGCCCGCGTAATCCGTGTTGTGATCGGGGGCCAGGAATTGCAAGTCGCCGTCGCTGATGCGCAGAATATCTGCGTGCGCAATCGCTTCGAGCATCGCGGCGCGGCCCTGATCATGGTCCGGCCACAGCGCGGGACGCCAGTTCGGATCGCAGGATGTGACCATACCGGCTGCACGCGCCAGTTTGATCGCCTTGAGCGTGGTTTCGCGCGCTTCCGGCGTGCGCAGACTGATCGCGCCATAGTGCAGCACCCGCGCGCCGTTCAATACCTCTGCTGTAATCTGGTCGGGCAGCAGACGATCATGCGCGCCGAGATTGAAGTCGAACACGCGCCGTCCTGACGGCTCTTGTTTGATAAACGCCAGCGTCGTGAAGTGATGGGCCGCTACACGCACGGCGCAATCTACCCCCAGCGCTGCGAGGTCATGCACGATTTTTTGCCCGAAGGTGTCATCGCCTACAGTGGCGATCATGCGGGCTTTACGGTTGAGCTTTGCCAACCCTGCGGCAACATTCGCGGGTGCGCCGCCGGTGGCTGCGTGATACTCTGTCGCTGTTACCAGGGTTTTTCCGCGCTCGCGTGAGACAAAATCGATCAGGGCTTCGCCAATACATATGACGTCCATACTGCCAGTGGCTCCTTCGTTCAACGAACGACTATGCCAGCGTTGAGCCGGGTCCGCCCGCGCTGAGTCTGCGTGCTGCCGGTATAAAACAGGGCGAGGCAGGCATGGGATCGCCTGTCGCCCTGGCCTTAACGGTTATCGTTAACCTCTGTACTATACCCCAGCATGGGCGATTGGTCGAGATTGGTTGTGCTGCTCAACTAAGTCGTCCCATACGTTGCCGGTCAGTACGTCTCGCCGTGTTTGTTTTGATGATCCGGGCTGCTCCACCGAGGGCGCGGTCAAGATTCATCCTCCGCGTCGGGGATGTCAGTCGGGAACGGCGTGCGTGTCGGGAATGGTGTGCGGGAAGCGCGCGGCGTGAGTGACGGCAACGATGTACGCGTCGCGGCCTGTGTCCTGGCCGGTTCGGGCGTCCAGGTGGGCAGGGCGTCCCAGTCTTTTGGTGTGGGCGAGGGACCGGGTGTGTCGGTCGGGAAGGGCGTGTAGGTGTTGGTTGGTGATGGGCCGCGTGTGGGCGTGGCGGTGCGGACGCGGGTCGGGAACGGTGTCGGATCGTTTCCGTCACCGCCGCCTGTGCCCAACAACAGAATGATGCCCAGCACTGCCAGCACACCTACCACAATAATCGCGCCGAGCAGTGGCAGCGAGAGTGTCATGCCCGCGTCAGCGGTCGTCGCCTCGTCCATCTCGCCGGGCGGTGGCGGTGCGGGCGGCACAAACGGTTCACCGGCCAACTGAGTATAGGCTTCCTGCGCGCGGTTGTTGCCCGGATTCAGCGTCAGGGTTTCGCGCAAAAACCGGAGACGCTCCTCGCGATCAGTGGAAACGGTCGCCAACCACATCCACGCGAGTTCCTGCCGGGGGTCAACCGCGATAATGTCCTCCAACAGATGTCGTGCGGCGGCGCGTTGGCCTGCCTGCGCCATCTCAATCGCTTGTTTCAACTGCGCCTGGATACGCTGCGTATCGCTCATGTTTCACTCTCTCCAATGTACACACAATCATACATGCTGATTGTACACAGCCCTGCCGGAGAACGAAAATCGAAGTGAACGCGAAGCATGCGGTCTACGCAAACTGCGCCGCAATCCACGCCCGCAGATCACCCGTGATCGGGAGGTGTGCCTGCCAGTCCGTTTCCTTCAGGATCATCTCGTAGCGCACCGTGATTAGATCGTTGATCGACGTGGGGCGCTGCGCGGGATCGTCTTCCGCGTACAGGTGCAGCGGGTAGTTGTACAGACGCGAAAACGCGATCAGGTCTGTTGGATCATGACGGGCGAGCAGTGCGGTCACCCCGGTAGCTCGACGCAAAAACGGGGTCCACGAACGAGTTGTCAGTCACTTGTCGCAGTGCATAGAACGGCCTCACCCCCCGGCCCCCTCTCCATCCAAGACGGTTGATCTCGCTGGC
>CBEVZO010000548.1:0-3410 GCA_965554365.1 uncultured Anaerolineae bacterium | reverse complement strand
GTGACCCAGACTTTAACTTATTTCATGCATCATAACCAGGCTGACTGAGTACTAGGAGTTGACGCCTACTGGCAACCTACCGCCATCGGTCTCACCATCATCCTGGCGATCATGTTTGATCGCTCTCGTCAGAATCCGCAAGTGCAATCGTTCTTCCGCGATCTATTTGACCAGAACATCTAGCATCGCGCAGAAACACCAGCATATTTCAGCCCTGCCCCGCGCACGATGTGCAGTGAGGGAAGAATTAACGGAAATCCCATGATCAAGTTACACCCACCGTTTCTCCAGGCGATCAACATTTCCAAGCGCTATGGCGGTATCGAGGCACTGCGCGACATCAGCCTGGATATTTATCCCGGTGACGTGATCGGCGTGGTCGGTGATACTAATTCCGGCAAGTCCACATTATTGCGCTTAATCGCAGGCGGGATGACTCCGGATCGCGGCTACTTCAATGTGCAACATCGTCGCCAACGGCTCGCACCGGCCTATCGTGCCGCCAGACTGGGCATCAAGGCCGTGTATCAAGAAATCAACGCCGCGCAAGATATGAACACGCTCGGCTTCATCTTCGCTTCCCAACCCGATTCCGGTCCGGCAGTGCTACGCTGGCTCGGCTGGTGGAACGAAAAACGCATGCTCGCCCTGGCCCGCGCCGAGTTCAAGCGCCTCGACTTCGACCCGCCGCCCCTGAATCGCCCACTGCGCGATCTCACCAGCGCCGAGCGCAAAATGGTCGCTTTGGTCCACGCCACGATTGGCGCACCGCGTCTGCTGCTGCTTGACGAACCGATGGAGGCGCTCGAAGCACACAAGTCCACCATCATCCGCATGATCCGTGCCGCGCGCGACCAAGGCACGGCGGTGCTACTCGTAACGCAGAATCTTGAGGACATCTTCAGCGTAGCGGACCGGATCGTGGTGCTTAACGCGGGCAACAAGATCGCCGAACGCCATACCGCACAGACCACCGAGGAGGAGATCGTCAGTCTGATCCTGCGCTCGGTGGAAAACCGGCTCACTCCGGCAGTATGGGCGCTGAGCAACTACTTCGAGGTGCGGCGGCAGGCCGACAAACTCGACCGGCTGTACAAAGCCCTGGAACGCCGCGCCGCCCAGTTGCAGGCCCATGCCGAAGTCGCCCGCAGCGCCACCTCGATCCTGGATCGCGACAAGCTGCTCACGCAGATCGTGACCATCATCCAGCAGCGGTTCGGCTACTATTGCACCGGCCTCTACCTGCTCGATCCAGCAGGCGAGTATGCTATCCTACGCAGCAGTGCCAGCCGCAACACACAGCAATTGGACGACGTGACGCTGCGCGTAGGCGAAAACGGCATGGTCGGTTGGTGCGCGAAACACGGACAGTCACGACTCGCCAACGATGTGACGCAAGACCCGCTGTACCAAGCCGAAAACACGCTACCAGACACACGCTCAGAACTGGTGTTGCCCCTGCATATCGGCGCACAGGTACTGGGTGTTCTCGACTTGCAAAGCGACCGGCTCAACGCTTTCGACGAAGAAGACGTGCAAACGCTGCAAGCCCTCGCGGATCAGCTCGCCATCGCGATTCGCAACGCCGATCTGTTTGAAGCCGCGCAGCGCGCACGACTCCAGGCCGACGAAGCCAACCGCTACAAAAGTGTGGTCCTCTCCAATATGTCCCACGAACTGCGCACGCCGCTGAGCGTGATCATCGGCCACACGCAGGCCATGCTCAGTTCCACCTCAGACTACTACCCGGACCCCCTGCCGCAGGATTACGTGCGCGATCTCGAAACGATCCGGCGCAGCGGCGCACACCTGCTCGCCCTGATCAACGACATCCTCGATCTGAGTAAGATCGAAGCAGGCAAGCTGCGGCTCAAACAGACCGTACTCAAGCTCAAGGATATTCTGGATGACGCGGTACATACCGCGCAGGGCTTGCTAAATGGCCGCCCTATCGAAGTTCACGCGGCTTATGGTGACGATCTACCGCCCGTGTGGGGCGACAATGTTCGCACGCGCCAGATCGCCCTGAACCTGCTCACCAACGCGCTGAAATTCACCGAGACGGGCAGTGTCACCGTGTACGTGTCCGTCCAGCAGGAGACAATCACCGTCGCCGTGCAGGATACCGGCATCGGCATCCCGCCGCACCTGTTGGAAAACATCTTCGAGCGCTTCCGCCAGGGTGATACACTGCGCTCACGGCGCTTTGGTGGCACAGGATTGGGACTGAGCATCAGCCAGCAGCTTGTCGAACTGCAAGGCGGTCGCATCTGGGTCGAGAGCGAGGTCAGCGAGGGAACCACCGTATCATTCACCGTGCCCCGTGCCACGCCGGAGCAGATCGCCGCGCATATCGATCAGCCCGATGACACCGCGTTGTTCGACGAGCAGCGCATGGTGATCTTCCAGGCGACTGCACTACACGCCCCGGCCCCCAAACGCCTGATTCTGTTTGCGCAGGACAACCCGGTGAACGCGCACATCTTTTGCGAGGCGCTAGAAGCTGCGGGCTACGCCGTCGAAAAAGCACCGGTAGCTGCGCTGCTTGTGGAAATGGCCGAGGTGATGCTGCCGGACGCCGTAATTCTCGATGCCAGCGAACCCGGTGGACCAGCAGTGTTGGAAAAACTGCGCGTGGCTCCGTGCATGACGACTATCCCCGCCATCGTCTTCACTGCGGAAGAACCGCTCACTACACCAAGCTCCGCCACGCTGATACGCACGATCCACAAATCGCAGGTCAATTCCGCCCGGCTGGTAGCGTTGGTACGTGAATACCTGGACGCACCATAACGCAACCCACGTTGTGTACACCGCATAGGGACGTATGGCAAATACGCCCTGCTTGCGCTGCGCCCCATCACACATCTGAGGGTTGCACCTGCGACGACGGTATTGTCGGCTTGATCCGCACAAGCACCAACAAACCAAGCGCCGCCACGATCCCGCGCCAGATCACCACCGCCCACGCATCACTGGGGCCGAGCAGCGTCGCCGTGATTTCCACCACTGCATGACAAAAGATCGCCACGAACAACCAATAAAACTGGCCGCGCAGCAACGCTTGCAGCACCATCCAACTGAGCGCCATACTCATAATCACCGGCAGCAGCCCGTTAAACGCCTCCGCCACTGCCCCGCTAAGCACCGCACCCAAATCATCCGCCGGATCAGCATTTTCGGTGATCAGCGAGAGTCCGATGCCCACCGCGACCAGCGCCGTGTAGATCGCCTCAGTGAACGCATGGCCCGCCCCAATCATGAGCGCCTGGGGCCGCGTCACCGTGCTGCGCGCAAGATATTGAAAGCCCAGCAGCCGCGCCGTTTCCTCACTGAACCCTGCCACCAACCCCACCGCCAACGCGCCAAGCGGCAGAATCCCTAGCAGCGCACGGTCAAACAAGCGCAGC
>CBEVZO010000547.1:0-3412 GCA_965554365.1 uncultured Anaerolineae bacterium | reverse complement strand
ATCGTCATGGAATTCATCGAGGGCGATGATCTCAAGCGACTGATTCGTGCCGAAGCGCCTTTTTCCCTCGACCGTGCGCTGAGCATCGCGATCAAAATCTGCGCCGGAGTGGGCTACGCGCACCGGGCAGGACTGGTACATGCGGATGTCAAACCGCAAAACGTACTCGTGACAGAAAACGACAATGTGAAAGTCACCGACTTTGGGATCGCACAAGCACTCACCGCGACCAAACCCCGCGAACGTCAGCGCATCGTTTGGGGCAGCCCGCACTACTTCTCACCCGAACAAGCCCAGGGCGAATCACCTACTCCTGCCTCCGATGTATACGCTATGGGCATCGTGCTGTTTGAGCTGCTGACCGGGCGTCTCCCATTCGTTGGCACGGATCAACAAGAATTGGCAATGGCACACATCAAAGAGGAACCACCGAACGCATCGGACTTCAACCCCAACGTGACGGTGCATCTCGACCGCATTCTGCACAAAGTCCTCTCGAAAGAGCCAGCGTCTCGTTACCGCACAGGCGAGCAGTTAGGCCGTATCCTGGTCAGTTATCGCCGTCAGGGACAGGTCACAACGGATCAGGTTCCAGAAGTACTGCCCGAAGAAGCCGAACTTCAAAACGGAGTCACTTCGCCGCCCGAAGCCGCCGCGATCCAATCGCCAGCACCGTCGCCGCAACTCTCATCGCCCTACCAACAACCGCCTGTGCCCACACCCTCCTCCCCCCCAGGAGCCGCGCCAGACCCGCGTGCCGAAGCAGTGACCAGCGCCTACACACAACCACCGTATTCCGGTCCTGCTACCGCGCAACACATGCCGCCTGTAGACTCGTACCGGCAGCAATCCTCACCCCAACCACCGGCGTCCATGATTCATTCGCAGCGTTATCGTGCCGCCGAGCCGCCACAGCAATTGGATATGGTGACGCTGGTGCTAGCCTTTATCGCGTTTATCGCTGTCGTGCTGCTGATCCCACTCTGGATTCTCGTATACCAGGCGTGGCTTGGCTGATCGCTACCCGTGATAGACACGTATAACCGTTCAAATCGGCGAGTTTCTTATACAACGCTAACTCGTTCCAGGCGTAAAACCCTGGTTTTTCATGATCGATTCTTGTATAATTTCGGTAAATGTGAACATTCCTCATCAAATTGTGAATGGAACACGATTCGAGGATGGGCCATTGCGTATTGGGATGAGGGTTGGAGGTTAGTGTGAATAACCGTTCCCGCAACATATTCGTATACGTGCTCATCATCGCAGCGATTGCTGCGATTATCTTTAGCGTGCGCAACAATAGCACGGGCACGAAAGACATAGTAGTAAGCGCGCTAGTCAACGATATCAATCAGGGACTAGTTGACGAAATTGAAGTCTCAGACAACATGGAACTCACCGCGACATACCTGAGAAGCGATGAGAAACGCAAAACACAGCTAAACGCGAATGCCGATGATCCCATCGCCATACTCATTTCGCTCGGTGCAGAGCCTGAACGCATCGCGGGCATCGATTTTGAGTTCAAGCGTCCCAGCAACCTGTTCGGCTGGATCGGACTGATCGGCACTTTTCTGCCCATTCTGTTGATCGGCATCTTCATCTTCTTCATGTTCCGCCAGGCACAAGGGTCCAGCAACCAGGCCATGTCGTTTGGCAAAAGCCGTGCGCGGATGTTTACGGGCGATCAACCTACCGTCACGTTTGACGATGTGGCTGGGGCTACCGAGGCAAAGGAAGAACTCCAAGAAATTGTCGAATTCTTGAAAGACCCGGAACGCTTCATCCAGCTCGGCGCGCGCATTCCCAAAGGCGTGCTACTGGTGGGCAGTCCCGGTACAGGCAAAACGCTGATGGCAAAGGCCGTCAGTGGTGAGGCCGGGGTCCCGTTCTTCAGCATTTCTGGTTCTGAGTTTGTGGAAATGTTTGTCGGCGTGGGCGCGAGTCGCGTGCGTGACCTGTTTGAACAGGCCAAGCGTCACAGCCCATGCATCGTCTTTGTGGACGAAATCGACGCCGTTGGGCGGCAGCGTGGCGCGGGTCTGGGCGGCAGCCACGACGAACGTGAGCAAACGCTAAACCAGATTCTCGTTGAGATGGACGGCTTTGATACCGACACCAACGTGATTATCGTCGCTGCAACCAACCGTCCCGACATTCTCGACCCGGCGCTGCTGCGTCCCGGTCGCTTCGACCGCCGTGTGATGTTGGATCGCCCCGATGTACGCGGACGTGAAGCGATCCTCAAGGTACATTCACGTGGCAAACCGCTGGCCTCAGACGTTGAACTGACCATCCTGGCAAAATCCACACCGGGCTTTGTCGGCGCGGACCTGGAAAACTTGGTCAACGAGGCAGCGATTGTAGCAGCACGCAAGAACAAGAAAAGTATCGGGATGCGCGACTTTGAAGAAGCCATCGAACGCGTTGTCCTCGGCCCGGAACGTCGCAGCCGCATCATCACCGAAGAAGAAAAGTGTCTGATCGCCTATCACGAAGCCGGACATGCCGTTGCCGCACACCTGCTGCCAAAAGCCGATCCGGTCCGCAAAGTCACGATTGTGTCGCGCGGGATGGCAGGCGGTGTAACCTGGGTCATGCCAGAAAACGATACCCAACTCGGCACGACACAGCGTTTCCAAGATCAAATCACCTGGACGTTGGGCGGTCGCGCCGCTGAAGAAATCGTCTTCGGCGACATCACTAACGGCGCTTCAAGCGACCTGGAACATGTGACGCGCATCGCGCGTACGATGGTCACCCGCTGGGGTATGAGCGCCAAACTCGGCCCGCGCGTCTTCGGCAAGAAACAGGAACTCGTGTTCCTGGGCCGTGAAATTGGCGAGCAGCGCGACTACAGCGAAAGCGTCGCCGAGCAGATCGACGATGAAGTCCACGCAATCGTTTCGGTGGCTTACGAACGGGCGATGGCGTTGCTGCGTGAACACCGTGATAAGCTCGATGCCGTCGCGGAAAAACTGATGGAGGTCGAAACCATTGGGCGCGACGTCTTCCTAACAGTGATGGGTGAACCGCCCACGTCGGACCCCGATGCGGACATCCCGCACGAACCGACGGCGTCGGCGGACGCAGATGACATCGAAGATGAATTGGCGGACAATGATATGTCGTCCGCGCCCTTCGGCACAGCCCCCTCCCCGGCGTAGTTCGGCCTAGGTTACACGAGAGCGATTTTCACCGCAATTAAAAAGTCCCGTCATATTGGCGGGCCTTTTTCATGGTAATGCGAATTTACTTCAGCGGATTCAACCCCCGTAGATCGCCCAGCCTCGCGACTGTGCAACCTCGCGCATAGCAGCATCTGGATACACCGCCACAGGATATCCTGCCCCAGACACAAACGAGACATCCGATCCACTATCGGCGTAGATCGCGCACTACTCCAACG
>CBEVZO010000546.1:0-3415 GCA_965554365.1 uncultured Anaerolineae bacterium | reverse complement strand
GTTGATGGGTTATTTCAGCGGCTTACCCCTGTATGATGTGGTAGGTTTGACGACATCTGGCCCAGCGGAGTCGTGGCGGCAAGGCCCCGGCGCGATCTACGAACACATGGCACACAGCGCGTATCGCCCCGACTATTTCGCGATCTATCCCGATGTGCAGGGCTTGCGCTATTTGTTGAACGCAGGCGTTTTCGGCGAAACGTTGGCGGAATTCGGAATCGATCTGCCGCAGAACAACGTCGCGTCGGCGACCGAGTATCAAGCGGTGTATGTGGCGGATTGGTCCACCACGCGCGAAATCGAACAGGTTGCGCAGACCACTACGCTTGACTACATCGACGGGCTGGAACTGGTCGATTGGATCGATGTAGCGAACTTGGAGAATGAAGCCGATCACGATTATCGTTGGTGGCAGAACGAACAACCGCCCGGTTTTGTGACGGAAACGTACACACATGTCTATCATGCCTGCGGTTTGCCGGACGAGGCCGACTGCTGGGCGACGGACGGTGGGCGCGTGCTGACCGGTGGCGAGGAATTCACGTTGAAGACGCGCCCCGGTGAGGACTTGCTGCTGGTGACGCGCGTACATGGACGAGAGAGTGTTCCATTAACCGTGTACGTGAACGGGCAGTGGGATGATGTCCGTGTGCAGCCTGCTGTGCCAAGTCGCTGGGTTGAAATCGTTGTGCTTGTTCGTGGCGCGAACATTACGAGTACGACGACCCATGTGCGTATTGAGGCTGCGGGCGTCTATTCGCCATATCATCATTGGGCTTACCAGGGAGATTTTGCGTACGACAGTTTTGGGTCTGATTCGATTGTTGCCCATTTTAGATCGGATGTGCATGTCGAATTGGTAGATTACGAAATCGTTGAGTCGGCACACGATTTGATGATCGAGTTGATGTGGAGAGAAGCCGGATCCGTCTTGGGAATGTCGGGTCACATGTTTTCGGGAGACGGCGTAGTTTTCGTTCACCTGTATAATAGTGCTAACATCAACACCGAACCGGTCGCGCAGGTCGTCGCGCGGCCTGCGGGCGGTGTACTGCCTCCGGCCAACTGGTTTGGTGGTCAATCAATCCGAGACACCCACATACTGCCGCTGCCGGATGATTTGCCTCCGGGCGACTACGTGATCGCGATTGGCATATTCGACAATATCACGGGAGAACGCTATGCGGTTTCTTCCGGCGATTTGATGGTGGACGACAACCGCCTGTTTATTGGCGAAATTACAGTTGAGGAGCTTACTGGTGAAGATTAATTTTATGCTCAACGGCGAAGATGTCGCGTTCGACGCTGCGCCGAATGACTCGTTGTTCCGCATGTTGCGTAATCATGGCGTGTTTGGTGTCAAGTACGGTGATGCACGCGGCGAAACGGGCGCGGATGTGGTGCTGCTCGATGGTCAGCCGGTGATCGCTACGCTGCTGCTGGCTGCGCAGATCGCAGGGCGAGCCATCGTGACGATTGAGGGTCTCGGCGGGGGGCAGGAGCGCGGTTGGCGCTGCACAGAGCCGCTGCACCCGCTGCAAATCGCTTTCATTGAAACTGGCGCGATCCAATGCGGCTATTGCACGCCGGGCATGATCTTGGCGGCGAAGGCGCTGCTCGACCGCGAATCCAATCCGACGGAAGCCGAGGTGCGCGAAGCATTGGCAGGCGTGTTGTGCCGTTGCACGGGCTATGTCAAGCCGGTGGAAGCGGTCTTGCGCGCGGCGGTAGTCATGCGCGGCGAAGAAGTATCCCCGATTGGCGAGCAGCGCGGTATTCCTGCACCACCAGGGTTGTTCACGCCGCCTGAAGGTGATAGGGGCGATGATGTGTTGCCTCCCGATCTGGCTGGCGGTTTCCCTGGACAACCGACGGTCACGACGCGCACGCTACCAGTGATGTTGGTTGCGCCAGAGGTTGATACGTTGCAACAAGTCGGCAAGCCCGTCCACAAAGTAGACGCGCGCAAATTGGCGCAGGGCAATCCGGCGTTCACGGATGATGTGGAGTTTCGCGGGATGCTGGTGGGTAAGCTGCTGGTCAGCCCGCACGCACATGCCATCATCAAGCACATTGACGCGAGCAAAGCGCGCGCATTGCCGGGTGTTCATGCGGTGCTGACGCACAAGGACGTGCCGCGTGTGCCGTATACAACCGCCGGACAGAGCGATCCTGAACCGGGACCGCACGACAATTACAGCCTGGACACCAAGGTGCGCTTTGTGGGGGACCGTGTCGCGGCAGTGGCGGCGGAAACCGAGGAAATCGCGCTCAAGGCGCTGGAACTGATCGAGGTGGAGTACGAACCGCTGCCCGCAGTCTTTGATCCGCGTGACAGCATGAAATCAGGTGCGCCCAAACTCCACGACGAGCCGGAAAGCTGGCTTATCGAGGACAAGGATCGCAATCTTGCTGCCGTGATTGACTGGGAAGTGGGCGACGTCAAAGCTGGTTTTGAACAGGCGGATCGCATTTTCGAGCGCACATATTACAGCCCGAGGGTGCAGGCGGCGCCCATCGAGCCGCATGTGTGTGTGACATGGTGGGACGAGGATGATCGTCTCGTGATTCGCACCAGCACCCAGGTGCCCTTCCATGCCCGGCGGATTCTCGCGCCGGTACTCGGTTTATCGGAAAAACGTATCCGGGTGATCAAGCCGCGCATCGGCGGTGGTTTCGGCGTGAAGCAGGAAATTCTGATTGAAGATATTTGCGCGCACCTGACGATTGTCACCGGGCGACCGGTACGTCTGGAATTGACCCGCGAGGAGGAGTTCTTCGCCAGCCGCACGCGCCACCCGATGTATATCACCATGAAAACGGGCGTCAAAAATGACGGGACGGTGGTCGCGAACCAGATGTACGCGCTCAGCGATACGGGTGCGTGTGGGTCCCATGCGATGACGGTGGCGGGCAACACCGGTCACAAGGCAATGTCGTTCTACAATGCACCGAATATCAAGTTCACCACCGACATTGTGTACACCAACACGACACCCAGCGGCGCGTATCGCGGCTATGGTGTGCCGCAAGGGTTCTGGGCGCTGGAACAGCACATGGAATGGATCGCGCGCGAGATAGGCTTCGATTCGCTGGATTTCCGCTTGCAGAACGCGATTAAATCTGGCGATGAGCATCCCGCAAGCAAGGCGTGGAGCGAGGGCCGCGAAGCTGAGCCGGAATATATCCAGTCATGCGGTTTGGTGGAATGTGTTGAGCAGGGCGCGGCGGCGATTGGTTGGGTCGACAAGTTTGGTAATCCTGGTTGGCACACTGTTTCTGGCAACCCCCATCTACGACGCGGCATTGGCGTGGCAATGGTGATGCAGGGTACGGCGATTCCCCGGCTGGACATGGGTGCGGCGAGCATCAAGATCAACGACGACGGCTCGTTTAACCTGCTGGTGGGCGCGAC
>CBEVZO010000545.1:0-3431 GCA_965554365.1 uncultured Anaerolineae bacterium | reverse complement strand
AAATCTAACCGCAGAGGACGCGGAGAGCGCGGAGAAAGAGCAGAGAAAAGAAGGACAAAAAGAGTGCTTCTCTTGTCTTTTGTTTTTCCTCTGCGTCCTCTGCGTCCTCTGCGGTGATAATTTCGTTAGAATGAGTCAACCCTATGGCTATGGGTTCCATTAGGTGACGCCATCAGAACACACCTCACTCACTCCGGGAAAATCTCCCGCACGGCGAGCGAAAATCCCGGCAGCACAGCGCCCCCATCGAGTGTGTCATCCAGGCGCGCAGTGATCACGCGTGGACCGGGCGTGTACACTTCGACTGTTTTTTGCTCCGGATCAACCAACCACACGACAGTGCCCGCCGCAACATAGTTGATCACCTTGATGCGCGTTTCGTGTGGCCTGTCGGTGGGCGAGATCACCTCAACGGCGAGATCGGGCGGCTGTGGGATGAAGGTGTCGTGGGGCGCTTCCGGTTGTTTCGCTTTGGAGATAAACCCCACGTCCGGGATGTAGCGATCATCCCCGACCGCATAGCCGCCGTCCGCTCCTGTCACATAGCCAAGGTTATACTGATTAACGAAGTTACCAATCTTAGCCGCGATTAGTGCCGCGACAATCGAGCGATAGCTGTGCGGAATCCGTTCGGCGGTTTGCCCTCCGATGAATTCCAACCGGCGTTCGGCGTTTTCAACCTGTGCCGCAAATGCTTCGAATTCCTCAACCGTCATGTGTTGTGTCTGGACGCCCATAGTGTCTCATTCTCCTTACACGGTTGATCTAATTGTAGCACGGCCTGCCGGAACTGGACGATCCCCGCGCGACGCATTACAATACGCTCCGCTTGAATTGCATCGCAGCGCACAACACCGCGACCATACCCGCACGAGACACCGCATAGAACGGAGGCAGCATTGTGAATACTCCCTTACTCGTCATCCTGGCCGGGGGCGCGAGTTCCCGCCTATGGCCCCTGGAAGAAAAATCGCTGATCAAATTCATGGGGCAACCCCTGCTAACACTGCAACTCGAAAATTACGCCGCGCTGGGCCTGAAGCGTGCCGTCATTGTCGCGAACCCAGAAAATGAACCGGTCATGCGCGAACTCGCGGCGAGCCAGACGTTCATGGACGTGGACGTAGTCGTGCAGCCCAAACCGATTGGAATGGGCGACGCGCTGCTCACAATCGAGCCGGTGCTAGAACGCCTCGGCAACCAGCCGATCTACGTGACGCAGGTCCACGACATGACCGATCCGCTGCTACATCAGCGCATGTTAACCGAGTACCAGTCCGAGGCGGCGCTGGCGTATCTGGCGGGCTACCGTGTCAGCGAGTATTTCCCCGGCGGCTACCTGGTGGTCGATGATCAGGGGCGTGTGAGCAACGTGATCGAGAAACCCGGCGCGGGCAACGAACCGAGCAATCTCATCACGTTTGTGGCACACATTCACTCGGACGCGCAACTGCTGCTGGACCACATCCGCGCGGAATACGCCAAGCCGGACAAAACCGACGATCATTACGAGCGCGCGATGGCGGCGTTGATGGCGGATCACATCTTCAAAGTTGTGCCGTATGAGGGCGTATGGAAAGCGATCAAATTCCCCTGGCACGTTCTCGACGTGATGCACCTGCTGCTGAGCCGCATCACCGAGCCGTCGATTTCGCCGGACGCCCACATTGAAGAAGGCGTACTGATCAAGGGCAACGTGGTGATCGAAGCGGGCGCGCGGCTGTTTCATGGCGCAACCGTGATCGGACCGTCGTACATTGGCAAGGGCGCGATTGTCGGCAACGGGGCGCTGGTGCGCGAGTCGATGGTCGGCGCGGGCGCGGTGGTCGGCTATGTGACGGAAGTAGCACGCAGCTACATGGCGGACCGTGTGCATACCCACGCAGGACAGGTGCTTGACTCCGTGCTGGACGAGGACGTGAATTTCTCTGCGACCTGCACCACCGCGAATCTGCGCATCGATCACGGGCCGGTGTGGAGCATGGTGAAAAGTGATCGCATCAACACGGAGCGCGATAAGCTGGGCTTGATCGCGGGCAAGCGTGCGTTTGTGGGCGTGAACGTGATGACCATGCCCGGCGTGAAGATTGGGCGCGACAGCGAGATTGGCCCGACGACGGTCGTGCGGCACGACGTGGAAGATAACACGCGCGTGTGGGTCAAGCAGACACTCGACCAGAGCGAGAAAAAATAACATGATCGATGCAGGCATCTTCAAACAGTATGACATACGCGGTACGGTAGGCGAGGCGCTGACGAACGAGACTGCCACGCTGATCGGGCAGGCGTTCGGGACAACCCTTCAGCGGCAGGGCGTGCGCGAGGTCGTGATCGGACACGACAACCGCACCACGTCGCGCGGGCTGGCGGACGCGGCGATTGCGGGGCTGGTACGCTCCGGCTGCCGCGTGACCGACATCGGCATGGCCTCCACGCCGGTCGTGTACTGGTACGCCGTCGAACATGGTGATATCGGCGGAATGATGGTCACGGGTAGTCACCTGGGACCAGATAAGAACGGGTTCAAGCTCTCGGTGGGGATGCGCAATCTCTACGGCGAGCGCATCGCCGCGCTGCGGACCATGATCGCGCAAGGCGATCTCACGGTCGGCGAAGGGCACGTCACAACCGATGATGCAGCGAATGAGCGCTATCTCGCGATGGCAGAGCATAAACTGTCACACAAGCGCGTACTGAAAATTGTGGTGGACGCGGGGAACGGCATGGGCGGTATCTACGCTGTGCCACTGCTGACCGCGCTGGGCCATGACGTGATTCCGCTGTACTGCGAACCAGATGGCACGTATCCCAACCACCAGCCGGACCCGCAAAAAGAGTCTAATCTGCGCGACCTGATGGCGAAAGTGCAAGAGGTCGGCGCGGATATCGGACTGGCGT
Source organism: uncultured Anaerolineae bacterium (assembly GCA_965554365.1). GTDB lineage: Bacteria > Chloroflexota > Anaerolineae > Aggregatilineales > Aggregatilineaceae > CAYRNY01. Next base: position 533 of record CBEVZO010000545.1, on the reverse strand, counting down.
TTGACGGTGATGCGGACCGTGTCGGCGTAGTCGATGACCAGGGGCGCATGATCGCGGCGGATCGGGTGTTGGTGCTGCTGGCGCGCGACATGCTGCGACGCAATCCTGGCGCGACGGTCGTGGCGGATGTGTTGTGTACGCAAGTGCTGTTTGACGAGATCGCGCGGGCGGGCGGCGAACCGTTGATCTGGATCAGCGGACACTCGATGATCAAAGCGAAAATGGCGGAGGTCGGGGCGCTGCTCGGTGGCGAGATGAGCGGGCATATCTTCCTCGGCGATGGCTACTACGGGTTCGACGATGGTGTGTTTGTAGCGGGTCGCATCGTGGAACTGCTCACTGCGCAGGATCAGCCGCTTTCTGCGCTGGACGCGACCATTCCCACGCTCTACGCGACGCCGGAATACCGTCCCCACTGCCCGGATGATCGCAAGGATGCCGTTATCGATGTGGTGCATGAGGCGCTCAAGGACCAGTATCCGATCAACGCGGTGGACGGCGTGCGCGTGACCTTTGCGCGCGGCTGGGGGCTG
>CBEVZO010000544.1:0-3437 GCA_965554365.1 uncultured Anaerolineae bacterium | reverse complement strand
GTGCTCTACGTGGCGCACATGAATGCCGCACACGAAATTGTCAACCACCAGATGCCTTCCCCGCAGGTCGCCGACCTGACCGGCTATCCACATAGCCGCTTCGACGCCGATTGGATGTTCTGGCAATCGTTGATCCTGCCCGAAGACCGCGCGCACGCCATGCTCACCTCGGATCATATCACGCACAGGCACAGCCGGGAGATCGAATACCGCATTCGCGATGCGCATGGCAACATCCACTGGATTCGTGACAGCGTGTATATCGCTATGCAGCCAGACGGCACGGCGGTGCTGTACGGGGTAATGAGCGACATCACCGCGCGCAAGCAAACCGAAGCCGATCTCGCCGCCCGCGAACACACCGCCCGCGAATTCCAGGACCGGCTCAAGGCGCTGCTGCGCGTCAGCACAGAACTGGCACAAGCCCCCGATGTTGACACCCTGATGCGCCGCGCGATTGAGCTAAGCCGCAACGAACTGGGGTTTGATCGCATGGGGCTGTGGCTGCTGGATCACGACGACAACATGATGGTCGGGACTTACGGCACAGACTCCGAGGGCCACCTGTGCGACCAACGTCATCTCCGCCGCCCTGTCGCCGAAGACGCGAAAGCCGAAGAACTGCTGCGCGACCGTAAGTGGTCGGGGGTGTGGCATGACACCACGCTCTACGAAGGCTGGGAAGCAGTCGGCGAAGGGTGGAACGCTATTGCCTCTCTGTGGGAAGGCGACAAAATGTTGGGCTGGTTTGCCGCCGACAATTTGCTCAGCGGCGCGCCCCTGGCTTCCTACCAGGTGGAGCTGCTTTCACTGTACAGCGCGACCGTCGCCCAGTTGATCACCCGCAAGCGTGCCGAGCAAGCCCTGCGCGAGAGCGAAGCACGGTACACCGCGCTCTTCCAGCGGATGCCTGTCGAACTGTATCGCACCGCACCCGACGGCAAGCTGCTCGATGCGAACTCCGCGATGGTGCAACTGATGGGCCATGACGATCTGGACACGATGCGCAAGTGTTCGACCTCTGATTTTTACGTTGATCCAGCAGATCGCGGGCGCTGGCAAAAAGCCATCGAGCGCGCCGGAGAATTGTACGACTACGAGGTACAGCTTAAACGGCGTGATGGCAGCACCCTTTGGGGGCGCGAGACCTCGCGGACGGTCTACGATGAAGACGGCAATGTTCTGTATTACGAAGGTCACATCCGCGATGTCACCGCCGAAAAAGAAGCCGAAGAAGCCCTCGCTGCCGAGCGCAACCTGCTCCGCACACTGATCGACACACTGCCGGATCATATCTACGTGAAAGACACAGCAGGCCGGGTGCTGCTCTCTAACACCGCGAACGCGCAAATCATGGGCGCGGACAGCCCCAATAACGTACTCGGCAAAACGGACGCCGATTTTTATCCACCCGAACTCGCCGCGCAGTATGCCGCCGATGACCAAACCGTGATTAAAACCGGCACGCCGGTGGTCAATCGCGTTGAGCCGCTATACCAGGAACATGACGACGAACGACGCTGGATGCGCACGACCAAAGTGCCGCTGCGTGACACTGACGGCACGGTAATCGGGTTGGTCGGGGTGGGGCACGATATCACCATCGAGCGCCACACCGCCGAGGCGCTGCGCAACAGCCAGGAACGGCTCGATCTCGCGCTGCAAGCGACGGGGCTGGGCTTGTGGGACTGGTACGTGCAGACCGAGCAAGTCGTCTTCAATGCCCGCTGGGCAGAAATCGCCGGATACTCCCTGGAGGAATTGGGCCATCTAACCGGGGTATGGGAAACGCTGGTCCATCCCGACGACTGGCTGGAAGTAGACCGCCGTCTGCGCGCGCACCTTGAGGGCCACACCCCGTATTTTGAAGCCGAATACCGCCTCTGCGCCAAGTCCGGCACAGTGAAGTGGGTGCTTGATCGGGGCAAGGTCGTCCAGCGCGACGAGGACGGCACACCAATCCGCATGATCGGCACGCTGCGGGATATCTCCGAGCGCCGCCGTACCGAGCATGCGCTGCGCGAAAGCCAGGAACGGCTCGATTTTGTGCTGCGTGGTGCGAACCTGGGCCTATGGGACTGGACCGTGCAGACCGATGAGTTGGTGATCAACGAACGCTGGGCCGAGATGTTGGGTTACACACAATCCGAGTTCGGTTCGCACGGCGCTCATTGGGAAGCGTTGGTCCACCCGGACGACAAACCGGACGTGCTGCGCCTGCAAAACGCGCACATGGCCGGGGAAACACCGTTCTATGAAGCAGAATACCGGCTGCGCACCAAAGCGGGCAGATGGTGCTGGGTCCAGTCGCGCGGACAGGTTGTGCGGCGCGGGCCAGATAACACCCCGCTGCGCATGTCTGGCACGCACATTGACATCACGGCACGCAAGCAGGCCGACGCCGAGCGCGACGATCTGTTACAACAGACACGCTCGCGCGCCGCCGAACTCGCGACTGTCGCCGAAGTCAGCCAGCAGGCCGCGCGAATTTTGAACGTGAATGAACTACTGTGGGCGGTTTGCAAGTTGGTGCAAGAAAACTTCGGCCTCTACCATGTGCAAGTTTATTTGCTGGAAGGCGACCGTTTGCAATTGACGGCAGGTGTGGGGGATGCCGGACGGCAGATGATCGAATTGGGCCACTACATCCCATTGGCACACACGAACAGCGTGGTCGCTGAAGCGGCGCGTACACGGCAGGCCGTCGTTGCCAACGACGTGGCCCAAACGGACGCGTTCTTGCCCAATGTGCTGTTGCCAGAAACACGCGCCGAGATCGCGCTGCCAATGCTCGTCGGCGACCAGGTGATCGGGGTGCTGGATGTGCAGGACACGGTCATGAACCGCTTCACACCGCAGGACATCCAGATTCAGGCGACACTGGCGGCGCAGACGGGCATCGCGATCTACAACGCGCGGCTGTTCACCGAGAATGCGCGTCGTCTGGCGATCATCGAACACTCACAGGACATGATCGCGCTCACCAGTCACGACACGCCGAGTTACTTCCCGGCCTACGTCAATCCCGCCGGGCTGCGCACGCTAGGTTACACCACGCTGGACGACGTAACCGAGCAGTCCTTAGCCGTGTTTTACCCGCCCGAAGACTTTGCACGGTTCAGCGCCGAGGTGCTGCCGGAAGTCCAGGCCAAAGGCAGTTGGCGCGGTGAACTCACCATCCAACGCAGCGATGGCACGCTGATCCCCGTAGAGCAAACCTTCTTCTTGATTTACGATGAGCAAGGTCGCCCGCAAGACCTCGCCACGATCATGACCGACATCACGCCACGCAAACAGGCCGACGCCGCGCTCCACCGTGCCAACCGCGCCTACCGTGCCCTGAGCGACTGTAACCAGGCGACGATCCGCGCAACGGATGAAGCGCACCTGCTGCACGAAGTCTGCGACATTATGGTACGCATCAACGGATATCGCAT